>NZ_DKLM01000163.1:0-19026 GCF_002455975.1 Clostridium sp. UBA6640 | reverse complement strand
AAAAGATTTTTTGTTATGGAAATTAAAATCATGTATAAGTTGAATTTTCATTGTGGAACCCTATAAGAAGTCGTGACATTTAGTCACGACTTTTTAAAATTAAAAACGAAGAGTTAAGATAAAAATTGTTCAATAATTTTTATTTAGTTTTACTTATATACGTCTACAATGAGACCTGTTATTTCGTCAATAGTGCTTGCTATATTTAAAGTTTCTTTTTCTTCACTTAATAACATTTGTGTAAGTTCCTCTAGTTTTTTATCCACAGTTTCTATAGTAATAAAATATTGAGTTTGCCAAAAGCTTATATCTTTTTTAACTGAATACATAAAAGCAAGTACAGATTCTAAATACTCTTTTATTTCTTTCTTATAAGCTCTAACATCAGCATAACATTTGGTTGCCACCAATTTGCTTCCTTTAGATTTTATGTTTTTTAACATTTGTTTTAATTGTTCTTCTGACTTTTTTTGACGTGCAAAATTAAAATTTCTTGAAAAGTCATTATGTTTATTTATAGTAACCCCTTCTGTCTTTATTGGAGTAGTTCTTCCTAATTTAGATATTTCCATTTAAATACCTAGCTATGAAAAACGTAACAAAACATACCCTTACCCCTTTCTTATATTTTTTTATATTAATTTTTACGTTTTTTAAAACCAATATATTTTATTAAATCTCCATAATAATTTACAAGATTTAATTCCATATCTTTTTAGTATTTTATTTTCTGTGGTAGTAATATTGCATTGATTTTTATTTGAATAAAGTGCAGTTATATAACCAATATAATTTTCACCATTTCTTTTAACTACACATAGTTCATCGTGCTAAACTGTTTTCACAATTCTACACCCACTTAGGCTTGAAAACATCATATAGTTATAACATCATACCTAAAGGTTACGATATACTATTATTTGTTATGATTTTTACCAACTACTTGAGGTTTCTAATGACTATTTTTTGAAGACCCTTTATTCTCTTATAATAATTATATCGTAATAATATCATATTCTTTAAGACTAAATTGAATTTGTTTGATTATTAAGAATAGCGAGAGTATAATGAAAAAAGTATAATGAAGTCATAGCTTTTAAATCACAAATTTTTTATCGTCAATTTACAAATATTAAATATTCATTATTATAATTTTACGAACATGATAATTTTAATTTAAATAAATTTTATATTTTTATATACTAAAATATTCTAAAGGTGTGGTGATAATCAGTATGAAAAAGCTTCTCCAAATGTTTATTACTTTTTTCAAAATTGGAAGCTTTACTTTTGGTGGTGGATATGCAATGATCCCTCTAATTGAAAAAGAAGTAGTGGATAAACATAAATGGCTTACTAAAGAAGAATTTTTAGATATAATCGTTATCTCTCAAACTTTTCCAGGTGCTTTAGCCGTAAACAGCTGTACATTTATAGGTTATAAAATAGGTAATTTTCCTGGAGCTATTTTAGGCTTGCTTGGTGTAACCCTACCATCCTTCTTTATAATACTTCTAATTGCTATGTTCTTTGCAAAATTTAGAAATCTCTACATTGTTGAATTGATATTTAAAGGAATTAATGCTGCGGTGCCTTTATTAGTTCTGGTAGCAGTAATAAGCCTTAGTAAATCCCTCAATAAAAATTATATAAATATCGTGATAATAGTTATAACAGTACTTGCGATTACTATATTTAATGTAAATCCTGTAATAATCATATTACTGTCAGCAATTTACGGCATTACTGCAAATAGAAAGAAGGTGTAACAATTGCATGTACTTTTTAAATTATATTTAGCGTTCCTAAAGATTGGTACCTTTGGATTTGGTGGCGGTTATGCAATGTTATCCTTAATTGAAAAAGAAATAGTAACAAACAATAGCTGGATTAGTTACACTGAATTTATAGATATAATTGGAATTTCTCAAATGACACCAGGTCCAGTAGCTATAAATTCTGCCACTTTTGTAGGGTATAGAGTTTATGGTGTTTTAGGAAGCATAGTTGCGACTCTGGGTGTTATAACTACTTCCTTTATTTTAGTAACACTCGCTTATTTCTTCTTTCGAAAATTCAAAGAGTCAGATTTATTAACCTCTGCTCTTTTAGGTATGAGACCTGCACTTATAGGTCTAATAATCTCTGTATTTTTATCTCTTGGACGTACTTCTTACATAGACTTTAAAAGCATAGTCATAGCCTTTATAATTGGAATAATGTTAA
The DNA here is from genome assembly GCF_002455975.1 of Clostridium sp. UBA6640. GTDB lineage: Bacteria > Bacillota > Clostridia > Clostridiales > Clostridiaceae > Clostridium_J. Next base: position 16,800 of record NZ_DKLM01000163.1, on the reverse strand, counting down.
TAAAAACTAAAATTCATCCAATATTAATAATAGTTATTTCAGGAATTTTAGGGATAGTATTCTATGGTATACTACCATTTTAATTGAATCATGCAAAATTTAATTTCCATAACAAAAATTCTTATTTATGAGTTAAAAATTAAGAATTAATAATACGAATTATGGTTAAAACTCCATAGCTAAAGCTTTGGAGTTTTTTTAAACAAATTTTGTTTTAAAAAATCCGCTAAATGTAAATTTTATCCTAAATTCTCTTTTATCTTAATATATATAATTTATAATGTTAAAGAGTTTTTTTAATTTAAATACAATATTTACATTTATTTCAAATTATATATTGTATTTAAAACCATATTATGTTATAATATTTTCTATAATAACAGTTATTTGAAATTTTTAAATTATATTCCACAATAATAATTTTTGTATATTTTGTGGATAATATGTTTTAGAGGTGATTTTTAATGTGGTTTAGCAAAAGTTCAGAAGAAGTTTTAAAAGAGTTTCAAACCAATAGTATTACCGGCCTGACGTCTGCAGAAGTTGAAGAGAAAAAAAAGCAGTTTGGTCTAAATAAATTTGCAACAAAAAAACCTAGAACTAAAATTCAAATGTTTTTTTCCCAACTTCAAGATATTTTAATCTATATATTAGTTGCCGCTGCAATACTATCTGCTGCTGTAGGAGAAATCAGCGATACTATTATTATTGGAGTTGTTATATTAATTAACGCCTTAGTAGGAATGATCCAAGAAGCTAAAGCCGAAAAAGCACTAGATGCACTAAAACAACTTTCTACACCTAAAGCTATAGTTAAAAGAGATGGTGAACTTAAAGAGATACCTTCTGAGGAGGTCGTTCCAGGAGATGTAATTATTATAGATGCTGGAAGATATATTCCCTGCGATTTAAGATTAATCGAAAGCGCAAATCTTAAAATTGAGGAGTCTGCTCTTACAGGGGAATCTGTACCTGTTGATAAAGATGCAAGTATTTTAATAACTAGTGATGATATTTCTTTAGGTGACCAGAAAAATATGGCATTTATGTCCACTTTAGCTACTTATGGTAGAGGAATAGGTATAGCTGTTGGTACAGGAATGAATACCGAAATTGGTAAAATAGCGAAAATGCTTGATGAAAGTGAAAATGAACAAACCCCACTTCAAAAGAAACTTGAAGAGTTAGGAAAAATTTTAGGATTTCTAGCTATAGGTATATGTATAGCTATGTTTGTAATAGGCTTACTTCAAGGTAGAGATAAACTAGAAATGTTTATGACCTCTATAAGTTTAGCAGTAGCCGCAATTCCTGAAGGTCTTGCTACTATAGTTACAATAGTGCTTGCTATTGGCGTTCAAAAGATGATAAAGCAAAATGCTATAATTAGAAGACTTCCTTCAGTTGAAACCCTAGGATCAGTAAATGTAATTTGCTCAGATAAAACCGGTACATTAACTCAAAATAAAATGACAGTAGTAAAGTTTTACTCTGATAACATCTTAGACAATATAGATAAATTAAATACAAATAATCCTATACACAAGTTATTAATAGAAAATATGGTACTTTGTAATGATGCTACAGCTAGAGAAAATTCAAAAACTGGTGACCCAACTGAGATAGCATTATTAGAAGCAGGAAATATGTTCAATATCTATAAAGAAGAGTTAGAATCTTCACATAAAAGAATTGATGAAGTTCCTTTTGATTCTGATAGAAAACTAATGACCACAGTAAACAAATACGATAACGAACATTACGTCATGACTAAGGGCGCTACAGACAACTTATTAAATATCTGTACTAATGCTTATATAAATAATGAAATAATACCTTTAACTGATGAATTAAAAAATACTTTTCTAAAATCAGCCTATGATATGTCTGATGATGCCCTAAGAGTTTTGGGTTGTGCTTATAAAGTTATTCCTTCAACTGATATTGAAATTGATAACTTAGAAAACAATTTAACTTTCATAGGTTTAGTTGGAATGATTGATCCTCCTAGACTTGAGGTTAAAGATTCTATTGCTCTATGTAAAAAGTCTGGTATAAAAACTATAATGATTACTGGTGATCATAAAAATACTGCTTTTGCTATAGCAAAAGATTTAGAAATTGTAAATGACATCAATGAAGTTATTTCAGGAGCTGATCTTGATAAATTATCTGACGAGGAATTATCCAATAAAATAGATAACTTACGGGTATTTGCAAGAGTTTCACCTGAACATAAGGTTAAAATCGTTAAAGCTTTTAAGTTAAAAGGAAATATAGTATCTATGACTGGCGATGGCGTTAATGATGCTCCTTCATTAAAAGCTGCTGACATAGGAGTTGCAATGGGTATTACAGGAACAGATGTAGCTAAAGGCGCTTCTGATATGATATTAACAGACGATAATTTTTCTACTATAGTATCAGCTATAAAAGAAGGTAGGAATATATTTAATAATATCAAAAAGTCTGTGGTATTTCTAATTTCTTGTAATGCTGGAGAAATTGTTTCCCTATTCTTTGCTATACTTTTAGGATGGGCTACTCCACTTAATGCAACTCATATATTATGGGTTAACCTAATTACAGATACTTTCCCTGCATTAGCATTAGGTATGGATCCTGGTGATAAGGATGTAATGAATAAAAACCCTCGTAATCCTAAATCTAGTATATTTAAAGGATCAATTTTAAGCCTAGTAGCTAATGGAACTCTAATAGGTTCCTTAACTTTAATTGCTTTTGTTTATGGTGCTAAGACCTATGGTGGTTCAAATGTTTCATTATCAGCTATGCCTAAAGAGGTTTTAACTCATGCTCAAACTCTAGCTTTTACAGTTTTAAGTGGAACTCAATTAGTTCACTCATTAAATATGAGAAATGAAACTAAATCCATATTCCAAATAGGATTATTTTCGAACATGTATTTAATCGGTGCTATAATACTTGGATTCTTATTACAATTAACGATAATATCAATTGCTCCAATAGCAAATTTATTTGGAATATATAGACTTACAATTAGTGATTGGGAATTCGTATTTCTATTAAGCTTAGTGCCGTTAGTACTTAATGAATTTGTTAAACTAATAAAAAGACTGAGAATGAAATAATTAAGAGGAAGCTTAAATTTAGCTTCCTCTTAATTATTTATTAGTTTATATGGAGATCACCTGACCAGAGCACAAATAATTAATCTGATCGTGCAGAATTCCTTTTAGTTGTTCATATGCTTTTTCCCCAGTACAATGACAGGTATAATATATTGATTCTTTTTCATTTAAATATTTTCCAATGTCATTTATTAATTCTACATTTACATATTTACTGGATATAGGATTAAACAAATGAAACCCTCCAATAACAAAATCTATGCTTTTCTCTACAATATCTTCAGCCTGTTCTAATATATTAACTATTCCACGATGAGCACAGCCTGCAAAGAGATAACTCTTATTATCAGATATAATTATAAGGTTTTGCTCATGATTAAATTTATCATGAACAAACAAATTCCCTTCTTTTACATATAAATTTTTATTTGATGTTGGCAACATTTTATTTGAGCTTATTTTGCTAAAAATAATAAGTTCATCATCTATTTTATAAAAATCGTCAACTAAAATAATTCTATCACTTTCTCTTAAAGTTCTATCTAAACCTATATAATATTTAAACAATCCTAAAACATTACTATAGTACTTATCAAAAGCATTTTTATGAATATAAATTTTTGCTTTATTGTTTACTTTTAAAAATTCTTTTAGTCCTCCACCATGATCTTTGTGTCCATGCGATATTACAACAACATCTACTTCTGAAATATCTATATTTAATTTCATGGCATTTTTTATAAATAAATTATTAGGCCCAACATCAAATAGTATATTATGCTTTTCAGTCTTTACATGTATACATAATCCATGTTTACTGTCATATTGCGAAGATAGTGCCTTGTTTTCTAATAATGCTGTAACCTCCATATCATACTCCTTTTTATATTAAAATTCTTTACAATTTAATATATTATATTTTAGTTATCTATATTATAACGATTAATTCTTATAATATAGATATTGCTTCTTATAAAAATTATATCTAAAAATCTGTTAGTAAAATTAATCTTTATCTTATTTTTAATTTTTCATTATTAAAATCCGCCTGCTCCGCCACCACTACAGCCACCGCCGCCTCCAGTTGAACTACCTCCGTCATAATCTACTGTACTGGAAAAGGTATCTAGAAATCCATAGTATATAAATGAATTTGTAGTTGTAAAATTATCAAAGTGAAAATAATTTATAAGCCATATATTAGTAGCATATATTGATGAAGTCAATGCAAATTTTCTAAAATCTTCAAGTCTTTTTCTGCTAACATTTAAAGTTATCATATAAGGTAGATATTCATCTAAAGGATACATCATGGCCATAGAGGCTAAGTCTCTACCTTCAAAGTTTGCTTTTACTTTTTTCCATTTCATTTTTTGACTATATCCATAATCACTTAATCTCATTGTTAAAGCTATTCCTAAAATAAATGTAATTATGCTGATTATAAGTGATAATATGGCCATAATATTTCCATTAGTTAATGATAGGATTGACATAATAATAGCTATAATAGATAAAATTATATATAAGGCTCCAGAGGCTCTATTCTTTCCATCAAAATAATTATTATCTTCTACTAAGTCATCTACCTTTTTTATCCATTTGCGGTAACTTGCTATAAAATCAATCCCTTTTTCTTTACCCTTAGCAATTGCCTCCATCTCTTTCATGGTTATTTCATTATTGTAATTACTCATATCTATCAACAAATCTATTAGGTACTGTTCATGAGCTAGAAGCTTCTCATATGGCCTATCTAAGACTATTATTTTATAATCCTCGTCTTTTCCTACTGTATTGTTCTCCAACTCTATAAACCCTCTTCTATTCAAATCTAATAGGGTAGTTATAAACTCTGTAGTTGTAACTTTTCCGTTATAGAATCTTGACAGTATAGCAGGACTACATTTTTCTGGAAACTCATTAAAAATTTCATTTTTTATAGCCCTTTTTGTAATTTTCTTATAAAAACCAATAAGAAGTAATCCTGCAATTAAAAATATATAAACTAGAAAATCAATAATCTTTTTAATTTTTTTATTGGTTTCTAATTTCTTTTCATAGCTCATTCTTTTATTTTCTTCTTTTTGTATTATTTCCGTGAATCCATCTTTATTCTTAGTTTTAGCAGAACTTATTAACAGCTCTTTTGGAAATACAACTCTTCCAGTGAGATACATATTTTCTTTAATATTTACCGCTTCAAATATTATTTTATTGTTTTCAATTTTAGCTTCAGGAAATCCCTTTCCTGTATCAAAAAATGCATTAATATTATTCTTTGATACCTCTTTAGGAAGTACTATTACTCCACTAAAACTATCTATCTCACTTTTATATCCTTTATCCCAAAAATTATAATATAGCTCTCCAACATCGTTATATAACGTGGTTACATCAGCCAATGTATAACTAAGCTTAATTTTTCTCTTTATATTTTTCGATGGAATATGTAATTTAATTCTAAATAAATCTTTATTTTCCTCTTCTATTTCATAAAGAAAACTATCTCCATTTTTAGCTTTTTCACTATATTTAAATTCTTTTTCTACACCATCTTCTATAAGAAAAACTCTTAAATCTTTAATTCCATTTGTCCCCTTTATAGAAATATCTTTAAAAGCTCCATTAAAATTCCCCTTAAAATCCATAGCCAATATTTCTTCAACCTTTAATGACCCATCCTTTAAAATATTAACTGTGGAATGAAGTTCATTAATTTTAACCTCTTTGTCACTGGCATAAACGGCTATGGAGGTTGAAATTATAAATATTAACATTAAGCTAAAAACTTTAAATAAATTTATTGCTAATTTTTTGTTATTCATTTGCTCACCTCAATTACTATTACTAGAAAGAAATAACTTAATAGATTAAATTCCTTTAGATTTAAAGGTTTCTCCTAAAACTTAATTATATATAGTTCAATAAATTATTTTTAATTCCTCTTTTACACCCTTTATAAATATTTTTCATAAAATTGAAGAAAGCAAAAATCATCATGATGCCATGATGATTTTTCTTATTTATATTAGTTTTGTTCCATTTTCATCTTGCATTATTAGATTTCTTTTCATAAGTCCACCTAAAGCTCTTTTAAAAGCATTTTTGCTTGTATTAAAAATGTTTTTTATATCCTCTGGTGATGATTTATCATTTAATTTCATTGATCCGTCATTTTTCTTTAAATAATCTAATATAACAGTTTCTAAATCTTCTTTTTCTACTAGCCTGCTTTTTCTTGAGGTTACACCAACTTGACCTTCTTCATAATATCTTTTCACCCTAACCTTAATGGTTTCTCCTGCTTTAAGGTCATTATAGTACTCGTTTTTAAGTATTACTCCCCTATAAATGTTTTCTAAAGCTATCATAGCTGTTTCATTAGTTTGGAATCCATATATAGTGCCCTCAACCTCTTCTCCTATATTGTAGCTATTTGTATCATGAAGATATTTATCTATGTTAGTGGTAGCTGCTAAACGATTAGTTTTATCTAAGTATAGATAAAATAAGTATTTTTTTCCTACTTCTAACTCATATTTGATTTCCTTAAAAGGTACTAGTACATCCCTTTCAAGTCCTATGCTTATAAAAGCACCTACTTTGCTATTATCTACTACCTCTAAATAAGCAATTTCTCCTATTTGTGCTAAAGGGCTTTTCATAGTGGCAATGATTCTATCTTTAGAATCTCTATATATAAAAGCTTCTACTTCATCTTCAACCTGAAGTTCATTGCCTAGTGCACTCTTTGTTGGTAATAAAATATCATCAGAAGTATTACCAGTTTTTCCATCTAAATAATATCCAATTTCCGCTACCCTTACAACTTTTAGTTTATTTATTTCTCCAATTTTTATCATGTATAATCTCCTAATTCTTTAAAAATTTTTCCCAATTTACATATTCGTTTAGTTTATCTACAAACTTAGCTAAGTACTTTTCTTCTAATTCAGTAAATCTATTAAATATTGGACTATCTATATCAAGAACACCATAAACTACCTCATCTTTAATTATAGGTATTACAATTTCTGAATTAGAAGCAGAGTCGCAAGCTATATGTCCTGGAAAGTTATGTACATTTTCAATTCTTTTTATTTCTTTATTTTCTGCTGCTGCTCCACAAACACCTTTCCCAAAAGCTATTCTATTACAAGCAGGCCTACCTTGAAAAGGTCCTAAAACTAACTCATCTCCTCTAGTAAAATAAAATCCACTCCAATTAATTTTATCTATAAGAGCATAAATAATTGCAGATGCATTTGAAAGATTCGCTAAGACATCACTTTCACTACTTAATTGGCCTTCTAAAAGAGTTAGCATATATCTATATTTCTGCTCATTTGTCATTTTATTTATACCATCTAGCTTTATCATTATAATACTCCCACTTTTCAATTCACAGTTCACAATGCACAATTCACAATTTTGGACATTTCTTAGCTAATGCTAAGAAATTAATAATTTATTCTAATCTTCAATTAAAATTTTAGTAAGCTATTATAACTAAAGATTATATATTATTAAAATTAAAAGCATTTCTCATTATTTCAATTTGAAAAATTCTCATGCTCTGCTGAGAATTATCCACAATTGTGAATTGTGAAATGTGCATTGTGAATTACTATCCTTGTTTGTGTTCCATTCCCATTTGAACATATCCTTCTGCAGATTTTTTTATATGTTCAATTTCTTCTTCTGTTAACTCTCTTACAACTCTTGCTGGAGATCCTATGCATAGTACTCCTGATGGTATTTTTTTACCTTGAGTTACTAAACTTCCTGCTCCTATAATAGTATTTTCTCCTATCTCAGAATTATTAAGTATAATAGAGCCCATTCCTATTAAAACATTATTCCCAATAGTACATCCATGAATAATACTATTATGACCTATAGTAACATTATCCCCTATCTTTGTTGGTGTATTATGATCATTATGTACAGTGCTATTATCTTGTATATTTGTATTTTTTCCTACTTTTAAACAGTCCATATCTCCTCTTAAAACTGTACCATACCATATATTTGAATTTTCTGCTACCTCTACATTTCCTATAATAGCTGCATTTTCTGCTATAAAGCAACTTTCATGTATATTAGGATTTACTCCCTTAAATGATTTAATCATAGTTCTATCTCCTTATATTTTCTCTAAATTTAATATTACACATCTTTCAAAAAATAATTCTAGTATATTCTAATAATTATTTTTTCATATTGCTTAGGCATCTGAAAGAAAATAATAGATCAAAGATGTTAGTATATTTTAGGCATATGAAAGAAAATAGCTAGTTAAAGATTCGAAATATATTTTGCATCAGAAAAGGAGACAGGTTTTCATGATAGTTTAGCTATCATGGAGTTCTGACGACGCAGTATGATGCAAAATAGATGAGTATACTAACTAGTTATTTTTTGAATATGCCTCATATCAGACAAGGCGTTAGATTCTGCTCATAGTGGAGCTATGGGCGGGTTCTGACAACGCAGTATGATGGAAAATAGGCTAATATACTGGTCTAGTATTTTTTTGAAGATGCCCTATATATTATTTTAGTGAATATTATATAAAAAAGCTAGTCTCTGAAAAATAAAGCTATAAAGCTATTTTCAGAAGTTTTTGATTATTTTTTCTTATTTTTATATAATAATTCTTATTGATTAAATTATAATCTTGGTATATAATACCACATATAGTGCATATGAAATATTATAGAACTATATATAGTGTTATTTCGACTTAGTTGATTTTAAATACGGGAGGTGGCTATGCTAGAAATATATTTTCTAGCATTATATTATGGACGATATTAAGAAATTTTTAGAAAGATATTACACAAAAGCCTTAACGGAAAATAAAGATTTAACAGTTTACGATTTGTTTGAATGGAAAAAGGTTGATGTTTTTATAAAAGATTATAAGAGTAATGCAGTACTAGTTGATATGAAAGATTTAGAGTTTCCTAAAGATTACTCACAAAATGCTTGTGATATAATTGCTTCTAAGTATTTTAAAAAAGCATTGGTACCTAATGAAGTTGGATACGAAAACAGCTTAAAGATGATAGTTCATAGAATAGTAAACTTTTGGTGTGATGCTTTAGTTGATGAAGGACTTATAAATAACGAAGATGAAAAAGAAATTTTATATGATGAACTTGCATACTGCTTTTTGAATCAAATGTATGCACCTAATTCTCCACAATGGTTTAATACAGGCTTAAAACATGCCTATAATATAGATACAGATAGTTTAGATACTTTCTACTATGATGAAAAAAAAGCTAAAGTAGTAAAAAGTAAAGATGCGTATACTCGTACTCAAGCTTCTGCTTGTTTTATACTTTCTATAGAAGATAAATTACTTGGAGAACATTCTATTTCTGAACAATATGTTACAGAAACTAAATTATTTAAGGGTGGTTCTGGTACAGGTACAAATTACTCTACCATTAGGGCAAAAGGTGAAAAATTATCTGGTGGAGGAATTTCTTCTGGAGTTATGAGTTTTTTAAAAGGCCTTGATAGAAATGCTGGTGCTATAAAATCTGGTGGTACTACAAGACGTGCTGCTAAAATGGTTGCCTTAGATATTGACCATCCAGAAATATTTGAGTTTATAGAATGGAAGGCTAAAGAAGAAGATAAAGTAAGGGCTCTTGGTAAAATGGGATATGATGCAACCTTTGAAGGTGAAGCATATGAAACTGTATCAGGACAAAATGGAAATAACTCTGTTAGACTAAGCAATGAATTTATGGAAAAAGTTATTAATCTTTCAGAAAATGAAGATGAGACTATCGAGCTTAAAGGAAGAACAGATGATTCTGCAAATAAAACTGTTAAAATTAAAGAGTTATGGGATTCTTTTAATTTATCTGACTGGAAATGTGCTGATCCAGCACCTCAGTTTGATGATACCTTCAACGCATGGCATACTTGCCCTGCTGGAGAAGATGGTTTATATGGTGCAAAATATAATAGAATAAACTCTACAAATCCATGCGGAGAATATGCTTTCTTAGATAACACTTCCTGTAATCTTGCATCAATAAACGTATATAAATTTTATGATGTTAGAAATAAAGTTTTTGATTTAGAAGGTTATATTCATTTAGTGAGACTCTTACAATTAGCTCTTGAAGCGTCTATACATTGGGGGCAATTTCCTACAGAAGACATAGCTAGAAAAACATATTTATTTAGATCTACTGGACTTGGAATTTCTAATTTAGCTTCGCTACTTATGGTGATGGGTTACCCATATGATTCAGATGAAGCTAGAAGTTTTTCATCTAGTATCATAGGTATATTAACAGCTAGCTCTTATATCACTTCAGCGCTTATGGCTAAAAAGTTAGGAGCTTTTGAGAAGTATGAAATGAATAAAGACTATATGTTAAAAGTTATAAGGAATCACGCAAGAGTAGCTAAAGCTATAGGTTCTGAATATGAAGGTTTAGACTATACTCCTGTAGAAATAAATCATGAAATATTGACTAATAATGGATTAGATTATATAAGCAAAGCCCTAAAAGAGCTTTGGGGTAAAGCTATATCCTTTGGAGAAGTATATGGTTACAGAAATGCTCAGGTATCTGTTATTGCACCAACAGGAACTATCTCCTTTGCAATGGATTGTGGCGCTACATCTATTGAACCTTATTTCTCTCACTTTATATATAAAAAATTATCTGGTGGTGGATTTATGACTATTGTAAATCCAGTTATAGAAGCTTCTCTTGAAAACCTAGGTTATAATGAAGATGAAATCAAAGATATAATTGATTATATCCTAAGAAAAGAAATAGTTAATGAAGCTGGCTTAGAATATGAAAAAATTGTAGATGGAAAAATTGAAGGTGCACCTCATCTTAAAGAAGAACATCTTCCTATATTTGATACCGCAAATAAATGTGGAAGTGGAGATAGATTTATAGAATCTATGGGTCACGTTCTTATGATGGCAAGTATAACTCCTATGATTTCTGGTGCTGTTTCTAAAACAGTTAATTTACCTAAGGATGCAACAGTAGGTGATTTCAAGAAGGTTGTTATTAATTCATGGAAACTAGGAGTAAAAGGAATTTCATTATATAGAGATGGATGTAAAGCTAGCCAACCATTAAACACAACTCTAAATTCTGAAAGAAAGCTTACTCTTGAAGATTTAACTTATGCTCAACTATTGGAAAAGGCTAAAGAGTTACAAAAAAATTCTAACATTTCAACCCGTGAAAAGCCTGAAGGCATAAGAGTTGGCACTACTCATCCTGCACAAATAGAGGATGTTAAAATATACACTACTGTTAATCGAAATGAACAGGGTGCAATTACAGAGATCTATATAACAACAGATAGAGAGGGAACAATAATTACTGGATTATTAAACTCACTATCAAAGTCAATTTCCGTTATGCTTCAATATCACGTACCTGCACAGGATATTGCTAGAATGTTAAGAGGTCAAAAATATGAACCTTATGGCTTCGTACAGAAACATCCATACATTAAGCATGTAACTTCCATTTCTGATTTAATCAGTAAGGTTATAGATATAGAGCTTGGAGATTTTTCTCGCTGCCAGGTAAAGCCTGATAGTGAGGATATAATGATGATAACCAAAAGAAACTATTTTACCGCTCAAAGTGAAATATCTAGTAGTTTAGTAATTAACGATAATTTACCTGATGGTGAAAGAATATATTCTGAGGTTTGTTCTCACTGCTCAAGCACTAGACTAGTGAAGAATGGTACTTGTAAGGTTTGCCAAGATTGTGGTACTACTACAGGATGCAGCTAATAAAAAAGGAGTTCGCTGAACTCCTTTTTCTAATTCATAATTATGGATATTTCTCAGCTACTGCTGAGAAATATCCATAATCGATCCTGTAGCGGCGAACACTGTTCGCCACTACGATAAAAACCTAGCAATTGTATTGCTAGGTTAAAAATTTATTTAAAGAAATTATTTTGGCTAAAAATAATTTCAACCATAATTCTTCATTCTTCATACTTAATTCTTAATTATAATAGATACTCCTTAAGATTAGCTAAAGTTATTAGGCCTTGCTCCGAACTATACTGCACCTCAGGGGAACCCTTATACAATTGAAAATTAATGATTGACAATGGAGAATTATTGATACTTCTCTTTTATAAGAGAAGTTCTAAATTTATTTCTTTTTAAAGTGACTCAGTCACTTTTATAGAAAAATTTATTTAAAGAAATTGATTGGTAAGAATTAATTTCCACTATAATTGTCAATTTTCCATTCTCAATTCTCCATTGATTAAATTCCCCAGAGGTGGAACAAGAAAAGACCCATTGCAATAGCATAGGTCTTTTAATTTACTTTTCATTTTTTTGTTCTTCTGCTTTCTTTTCTAAAGACAGCGATTTATTTACTTGATCATTCCATATATCTACATACTCACCAGTTGCCCATTCTGCCATTATAACAGTTTCATTTTCTTTTAGTTTAAATTCCTTAATAGGAGCCTCTTCTAATATATTTCCTGCTATAGGGTAAACTTGTAAGCTTTCATCGGTAACAACAATAGACATATTTTTATTCGGTGATGAAAATATATCTTTAACTTGCGGTATTGATTGTTTTATTTGAGACCAAGGTGCAAATATAGAATCATACTTTAATAAACTTTCAGGCATCAATATAGGAATTTCAAATTCTCCATAATTATAAGATAGATTATCATTAGAAAAGTTTACTCGTCCTTTCATTATCCATTTTCCATTCTTTCTTACAAGCCCAAAACCATTAAACTGTTCTGCATTCTTTAATTCAAAGTTTTTGTTATTTTCTTTATCTTTAGCACTTCCTTGAATTGCTACTTTAAGAGCGTCTACTCCCTTATCACCTATAGCTTCTGAAATAGTTATGGCACGATCCTCACCAGAATAGATTGTATCTATTGGTATAGTATTTAAAAGACTATACTGATATGGCTGAGCTTCATCCTTTTTATTTCCTTCACCTTTTACATCTAAGGATATATAATCATTTGAAATAAAATTTATACTTTTTTCAATATAAAATGAACTACTATTAATAAAATCCTGTGAAGGTACTTTCGCCTTTGAAGTCTTTCCTATAGGTGCCGCAGAAATTGAATCATAGAAATGATTATCACCTTTTATCCGTTTAGAGTCAACCTTCCAAAATCCATTTTTTCTTGCTAAAAATATATAAGGTAATTCCTTTATTTCTTTTACTTGCCCATCATAACTAATCCATAATGTTCTATAAACAGGTGTCTTAGGCTTTTCTTCTTTATTCCCATAAGGATAATTGTATTCTTCTTCTACATAAGATTTAAGTCCAATTATAACACCACTTTGATATCTCTTAAATTTATTAGCGGTTATTTCTTCACTAGGGCTTACAGTCACCCCTCTATTAAATTCATGATTATTAACAATGCCTTTATCTTCGCTTCCTATCCTTGATAAATAATATAAAGTACTATTCTTCTCGAGAATTGCCTCATCATTATTTAATAATATGATATTTATAAAATAATTATTTGAGCATGCAATAGTAAATACTTGAATTTCATTTTCTTCTATTCCTAAACTTTCTGGAATAGTATCATATTTATTATATATATATTCTAATGAATTCACTACTTTTAGCTTATATTTGGGATTAATAAAAGTATCATTTGGAGATACTATTGTATCTTTATTAAATGTGATTATTTTATTAACCCATAGCTTAATAGAAGCATCTTCCGGTTCGTCTGTATTTAAATACTTATATGTTTCAATTTCCCATTTTCCTAATAGAGATGGCTCAATTTTAGGAGATGATATTTTATTAGTTGCTGCAAATTCATCATAATTACAAGCTACTAAAGCTAATGCAATTAAACTTACTATAAGCATTTTAAAAAATCTCTTCATAGCCCCCTCCTTCAATCATTATCAATCTGCAACGGCAAGGCTATTATAACTTTTGTACCTTCCCCTAATTTACTTTTTATATCTAATGATCCATTATGCATTTGGATAATTTCATCACAAACAGATAATCCTATACCATTACTAGAGTTGGAATTCTTTCCCTTATAGAACTTTTCCTTAACTTTAGGTATTTCATCCTGTGAAATGCCTATTCCAGTATCTTTAATACTTATTATAATATTATTTTCTATAATATTAGCATTAAAAGTGATTTCTCCCCCAGCAGGAGTAAATTTAATAGCATTATCTAAGATATTTATAAGAACTTGTTTTATTCTATTTTTATCTACAATTATATTCGGTAAATTTTCATCAACATTTGTCTTTAACGTTAAATTTTTATTTTTAGCTCTTGGTGTTAATTGTTTTGATAGCGCTAAAATTAATGCCATTAAATTTATATTCTCTTTTTTAAGGGTTATTTTTCCTGACAATAGCTTTGAGAAGTCCAATAAATCCTCTACTAAGTGAGTTAATCTATCTACTTCCTGTTCTATTATATCTAACCCTTCCTTTATTTCTTCTTCATCTTGGAAATCTGAAGCTTTCAGCACAATTGACCATCCTTTTATAGACGTTAACGGCGTTCTAAGTTCATGAGATACAGAAGCAATAAACTCATTTTTAAGCTTTTCGTTTTTCATAATTTCATCTGACATATAATTAAGAGTATCTGCTAATTTTCCAAGCTCATCATCAAAGAATTTAGGTATTTTTTCACTAAAATCTCCTGCCGCCATTTTTTCTGCACCATAACTTATCTTTTTTAGTGGCTTAGTAATACTATTCGATATAAATAAACTTACAATACTTGAAACTATTATAACAAATATTCCTACTAATAATGCGTATTCAGATGCTTTAGCTACAGTTTTGTCAACTTCAGCAGTAGATGCTATAAATCTAAGTGCCCCATCTATTTTATCATTATGATTAAGAGCAGTAGTCATACTTATAGACGACTCTCCATTAATAGCTAATTTTTCTACTACTATTTTTTCTTTACCTTCTATAACATCCGTTAACCTTTCTGGAGGATTAATATTTCCTACATCTACTCCTAAAGAATCCATAAGCACTTTACCGTTTTTATCAATAACTTGTACTTGTGCACTAGTATTTTCCCAAAATAAATCTACATCATTAGCTGTATTAACCCGTACTCTTTCAGAAGAAAGATAAGTATTATAGAAATTACTTGAAATAATTATTTGGTTCTTTAGGGTATCATTAAGTCCTGTGTAATAATAGCTTTTAATTGCAGTTATTATTATTAACTCAACAATAACTATAGTTAACACTATAATAAGTAAATAACTGCCTGAAATTCTTCTCTTAATAGATACCAACTTAATTCTCCTTCCATCTATATCCTGTTCCCCAAATAGTTTCTATAAATTTAGGTTCCGATGGATTATCTTCTATTTTACTTCTTATTCTTCTTATATTGACATCTATAATTTTGTTTTCTCCTATGTAATTATATCCCCATACCATATCTAGAAGCTCATCCCTACTAAAAGCCTTATTAGGATTCTCCATAAAGATTTTCATAAGCATATATTCTTTAGGGGTTAAATCAATTTCTATATCATTTTTATAAACTTTTTTACCATATAAATCTATTTTAAAATTACTAGAATATAGATAGTTGCCATCATGATTTTTTTTGCTATATTTAATTCTTCTAAGTAATGAGTTAATTATAGCAATTAACTCTAAAGGGTTAAATGGCTTTACTAAATAATGATCTGCTCCAAATTCTAATCCCATTATTCTATCAGTATCTTGTCCTCGAGCAGTTAGCATTATAATTCCTAACTCCTCATACTCTTTTTTTAATATTTCACAAACTTTAAATCCATCTATTCCTGGAAGCATTATATCTAGAATGACTACATCTGGCGATTCTTCTCTTGCCTTCTTTATACCATCCTCTCCGCTTGCTGCTTCTATAACCTCAAAGTTCTCTCTCTTTAAACTTATTTTAAGAAATTTTCTTATAGAAGTTTCATCTTCAACTATTAAAATTCTAGCCATTATCCCGCACCTCCTAAATATCGTAAAGACATAGCAATCATGAAACTATTTGTTTTCTTAATTATGTATAGTATAATATTAAAAAAATTAAAAACAAGACCACAAAAATTGTGGTCTATTATAACTACTTATCTGACTCTTTTTTAGTATCCTCATATTCAACATCAATAATCGTAGAATTACCATAATCTATGCCACTATCCTTTGATTTACTATATGATGTATGAGAACTTGTAGTATCATGTGGATTATTAGTATATCCTTTTCTTCTCTCAAAGTTTTTATTAAACTGCTTTTGCGATTTATTAAATTTATATCTCCAATAAGCCACAGCTAAAACTATAACTAATAATAAAATCATAATTAATATAAATATCCCACTTATTACAACGCCTAATATGCTTAAAATACTAGGTCCTAATACAATAATTAAAACTATTGCTAATACAGTGTATAATATATTTTTACTATCCATGTCGTATTTTTCCCCTCTTTAAGTAATAACTTTTCATACTAATTTAATTATAATATAACTTCTTCAATTTTTCTCTTTACATATAAAAGTTTAATGAAATCTTAATAAACATTATATAGGGTTCCACAATGAAAATTCAGCTTATGCATGATTTTAATTTCCATAACAAAAATTCT
>NZ_DKLM01000014.1:31879-57697 GCF_002455975.1 Clostridium sp. UBA6640 | reverse complement strand
ATGCCGCAACATTTAGGAGCATATATAACTATTAATGATAAGATAAGAATGATTCCTATTTTTAATTTAGAGGGAATAATAAGTTTAGGTTTTATTATAATTATCTTATTTATATTAGGAATATCTAAGGAGCTCACAAAACTTATTGCTGGTAAATGGACCATAAAATCAGCTGTAATTTATTCAATTTTAAGTGTAACATCTACAGCGGTATTAATTATTTTCTTATTAAATCCAAAGATTTGGAATTCAAATTTTATAACTGAAATATCAAATTTATTGGATATACAAAACTTCCCTATAATGAACTGGGATAAATTATTAAACGGATGTATTATTATTATATTAATAATAACTATATTAGATATCTTTTGGGTTTTATTTAAGTCAATAAAATATGGAAGTCATAAATAAATATCATATTAGTTTTCAATATTATTTTTTTATATCTTTATTGATTATCTAGGGAGTTATTTTAAATCAATGTAAATAAATATTATGTGATTTTAGTGAAAAAAGGAATAAATAAAATACATCTATCATATAAATTAATGAAATATTATTATGTAATAGAGGTATTTTATGATATATAAATCATTATCAGCGGCACAAAAATGGATTCTTAAAGGTATTCCCTTTCTTTTCTTAATTGGTAGTTTTATGCACTTTTTTTATGATTTTAGTGGAAAAAATGTAATAATTGCTCTTATTTCTCCTGTAAATGAAAGTATTTGGGAACATTTAAAAATGATACTTTTACCTGTAATCTGTTGGTGGGGAATTTATTATTTAGTAAAGAGTAAAGAACATAATATTGATAAAAACAAATGGTTTACTAGTGCTTTGATAGCATTAGCAACATCTATTATAATAACTCCAATGCTATATTATTTTTACACTCAGGCATTTGGAGTTGAGATATTAATTGTAGATATTATTATATTACTTGTAAGTATTTTATTTGGCCAATTATTAGCATTTCATTTCTATAAATATTCTAAAGGTATAAATTCACATATTTCTATGTATATTTTTATATTTCTAATTTTAATTTTTATGATATTTACATTTTATCCACCTGATTTACCAATTTTTAGAGATGGTATAACAGGTCAATATGGAATAATTAAATAGAGCAAATTTATTATTTGATAAAAATAACAAACAATATTTAAATCATAATATAACTAAGGGGAAACTCTTAGTTTTTTATTTTTAAAGTAAAAGCATGCAAAAGGTATTATAAAACAAACAAATTTAGAAAATATGAAAAAAGTACTTTATCTGTCGTAGTAAATATGATATAGGCGAACTACTACGACAGATAAAGTACGATAGATGTAGTAGTTGCATAAGGTATATTAAATTATTTTTAAATTTATTAATTTTAAAGCTGATATATCTATAAAATATATTAGGGCGTTTATAGAAAGAAGGGAGAATACATTTGATAAGTAGTGATGTCATCAGAGGGTATAATGATACAATTATTCTTTTTACACTCTTAGATAAAGAATCCTATGGTTATGAGATATCTAAAACAATAAAAAAGCTTTCAGAAGAAAAGTATATCATCAAGGAAACAACATTATACTCTGCATTTACTAGATTAGAGAACAATGGATATATAGAGTCTTTTTATGGAGATGAGACTTTTGGAAAGAGGAGAACCTATTACAGAATCACCTCAAAGGGCCGTGAGCATTATAAGGATAAATGTGAGGAGTGGAAGGTTATAAAAGAAGTAATGAGTAAATTTATTAAGGAGATGAATGAAAGTGGAGACAATTAAAAATTATTTAGATAACATCTTTGCAAGTTTGCCGAAGAACGCTGAAACTATGAAGCTAAAAAAAGAGCTGTTATATAATATGGAAGATAAATATAATGAGCTTAAAAAAAGTGGAAAGACAGAAAATGAAGCCATTGGTATTGTAATCTCAGAATTCGGTAATATTGATGAACTGATTGAGGAATTTGGCATTGATACTACAAAGGAAGCAAATAATATTAGAACAATTTCTATGGAAGAAGCAGAAAGGTTTATGGTTGATAAAGAAAAGTATGGAAATATGATTGCTATAGGAGTATTTTTATGTATTTTAGCACCAGCAGCATTAATTTTTATTGAAGGGCTTGTAACAAACAATATGTCTATAATAGGAATTTATGAGGGGATTTTCAATGCAATTAGTATTGTATCACTACTTCTTTTAATTGCTATTGCTGTCGGGCTATTTATCTATTCTGGTACTAAGCTTGAAAAGTACAAGTATTTAGAAGGGGATTTTAGTATTCCATACCATGTGAAAAACAAAGTTCAACAAAGAAAAGAAGAATTCTCATCAACTTTCACTATGAATATTATTATTGGTGTTATTCTTTGCGTATTATCACCTGCGCCATCAATTATTTTGTCTTCAATAAAAGGAAATGAATATAAATTATCTAGTTATGGAGTAGTTATATTATTAGTAATGGTAGCAATTGCTGTATTTATGTTTGTAAGAGTTGGAAATATAAACAGTAGTTATAGCATACTTTTACAAATTGAAGAATATTCTAAGAAAAGTAAAGAGAATAATAAATTAATTGGTGCTGTTGGAGCGGTTGTATGGCCACTTACTACTGCAATATTCTTAATTGGCGGGTTTGTATTTGGTGCATGGAACATTTGCTGGATTGTATTTCCTATTGTTGGTGTGCTTTTCGGAGCATTTAGTGGTGCATACACTATAATAAAGGGAGAGAATGAAAAATAATTCTACTATATGCTTTGTCTTTATATAAAACATTTTTATGTTAAATAGATAATGAAAAATATAATTATTTTTATATAAATTCAAAGAAAGCAGGAAAATTGATTAATGCTATAGTAAATATAAGGTACATGAAAAAATAAAAAAGTCAGTATGCTAATATATTTGACTTATTATTTAGCTTCATGTACCTAAATTTATTTTATATACTTTCAATGCAGTGGCAAAGAAGAAATATGAAATTAGAAAAATTAGAGATTTTTAATGCTTACTTATATGAAATAGGAAGGAATGAATGTAAGTTGTGATTGATATAAAACTTGAAACATTTATAACTGTGGCTAATACAAAAAACTTTACAAGAGCTGCTAATATATTAAATATGACTCAGCCTGCAATTTCTCATCATATAAAGCTTTTGGAAGAATATTACAATGTAAAGTTAATAGAAAAAAAGCATAAGACTATGGAGCTTACTAGGGCAGGCAATATATTGTATAAACATGCATTAGAGGTGGATAAAATAAGTAAGCTGGCTAAAAATCTAATAACTAATGAGGCTTCTACTATAAAAAGATATGATGTAGGTGCTACTCTTACCATTGGAGGATACGTACTACCTCCTATTATAGGCAATTATAAAATGAATAATAAAAATATAGATATAATACTTCAGGTTGAAAATACAGAAACTATAATTCAAAAGCTGTTTAGTGGAGAAATTATTTTAGGAGTTATCGAAGGTCCTTTTGATAAAAATAAAGTTATTTATGAAAAGTTCAAAGATGATGAACTTGTATTTGCAGTTTCAAGAAAACATCAATTGGCTAAAAGAAGAAGTATAACTATTGAAGAGGTTCTTATGGAAAAGCTTATATTGAGAGAAAGAGGATCTGGTACGAGAAAGGTTTTCGAAGATTATATAGCTGAGCAGGGATATGATCCTAAGAAAATTATTCCCTATATGGAAATTGGGGATATAACTGCAATCATATCTCTTGTAGAATCGGGATTAGGGGCTACAGTAGTATCTCGCGAGGCATTAAAGTCTTCAGTAATAAGTAGAAAGATTAAGATATTACCAATTAAAAATTTAACAATAAAAAGAGAATTTAATTTTATATATTTAAAGAATTCAAATATGGAATTCATAAAGAATTTTATTGATTTTTGTAAAAAGGAATGTAGTAAGGCTGAACTAGGAAAAGAAATGCTCTAGCTCAGCCTTTTCTTATGAAGATTTTATGCTGCTTTTAGTTAATTTTAATATAAAGAATTGGATTTGGAGAAGTTTCAAAGGCAATATCAGCGAATGAGATTCTTGATAGGAAAGAAGAAATATTAAGTGCAGAACTTCATACTAAAAGAGGATATTCCTGCTAAATTGTAGATAAATAGAAAATAAAAAAAGGCATGAAATTCAGATTTACATCTTAATTTTATGCCTTTTATTTTGTAAATAATACTATCTATAATAATAATGCTCATGCTACTTTAATATTTTTTATGTTATATACACAAGTTATGTATAATAAAATTAATATATAAATCAATGCATAATTGTCTTATACTATGAAACACCTAAAATTTAAGTAATATTCATTTAAAGGAGGAATTTTAATGGATTGCAATATTAAATCCATTTATCTTTGTGTGCTTGATATGAATAGAGCAATTGCTTTTTATGAAGAATTGTTGGAGCAAACTGTTACTATTCGTAATGATATCTATAGTGTGTTCGATATTAATGGATTTCGTTTGGGATTATTTGCTTATCAAGAAATGAATGAACATCATACATTTGGTAATAACTGTTTGCCAAGTTTAGAAGTCAATGATATAGATGTTTTAAGAAGTAAATTATCTAAATTAAAAATAGTATTTCCACTGACAAAGATTTGGGATAATTGGGTAGCAGAGTTTGAGGATAGTGAAGGTAATCATATTGAAATAACAACGCCTATTATCCAAAGAAAATAATATATAGCATTAATTAATAAAAAATAGACAAGTCTGCACTTGTCCATTTACTACTATTATTAATATCTGTTTAAAACAGAACTATTAATTTCAATTTTCAACTTAATAATATATTAAAAAATCTATTAAAGAAATTAGTTTGATTAAAACTAATTTCCACCATAATTGTCCATTCTCAATTCTCCATTGACTAAACTATGTATCCTTTACTAAAACAATTTCACCGTTAGGAGTAACGGTAATAATAATGATGCCATCCGTATCGGTTCGTAAGACAGTTGCATTTAATTTTTTTAACCTATCTAGAACTTTCGTTGAAGGAGCATTGCCATTATTTTCATCACAGGTAATAACAGCATACTTAGGATTTACCATTTCAAGAAACTTTTTAGATGAAGAACCGGAACGACCATGATATGCTACTTTTAGTATGTCGGAGGATAAATCTATTGTTGCATATAATAAATCATTTTCTGCGTCATTTAAAATATCGCCGGTAAACAACATTGATTTTCCAGCATAATCTACCTTTACTACAATTGACGTATTGTTTACATCATTATAATCATTTGATAAAGGTGCAAGAAAGGTAACTTTGGCACTACCTAGCAAAAAATGGCTTCCTGGTTTAGGATTCTCTACATGAATATTGTAATTTTCTATAGCTGAAAGCATTGCAAAATAGTCATCGGAATTATTTTTTACTACGTCTGTTTTATATAGAGTGCCTATATCTATTCCACTAGAAATAACATCTGATATCCCACCGATATGATCTTTATCAGGATGAGTTGCAATAATGGCAGAAAGGCTTTTTATATTTTGCTCAGAAAGATAAGAAAGTATATCATCAGTATTTTTAGAATAGCCTGCATCAATTAACATAGCCTCGCCTTCACATTGCAAGAGAATACAGTCACCTTTGCCTACTGGATAAAATGTGGCTGACAGCCCTCTTTTGGAAGTTGGATGTTGAGGGGTGGAATGGCAACTAGTAAATAAAAGAGAAAAAATTAGCAGTAGATAAACTAAAATAAAACGATGTTTTTTCAATATATTCATCCCTTCCTGTTATTTTATCATTATTTAAATTTTCTATAATGCTTACATTTTAGCATAAGTTAATTATAATGAGTTTATTTTTATACTTTTTGTTTTAATTTTTATGTTTTTCATAATAGCACTTGATAGATACTAATTATAGCTTTATAAGCACCATCAAGACAGGCTAAAGGTTATGGTGGAATGTTATCCTTTGTTCTTAAAGAAGGTTATGATTATAAAAAATTCCTTGAAAATCTTGAAATGATAACCTTTGGAGAAAGTTTAGGAGGGGTTGAGTCTTTAGTTTGCCACCCTGCTTCTATGACCCATGGTTCCATACCTTATGAACTAAGACAAAAGATTGGTATTGTAGATAATCTTATAAGATTATCTATAGGAATAGAAAATCCTGAAGATTTAATAAAAGATTTAGAAAATGCATTAAAGGAGAGTAGATAAAATGGTTAAAGTAGAAAGCTTTTTATTAGATCACACAAAAGTTAAGGCACCTTTCGTAAGAAAATGTGGAACTCAACAAGGACAAAAGGGAGATACAATCTCTAAGTTTGATTTAAGATTTTTACAACCTAATGAGGAAGAACTGCCAACAGCAGCAGTGCATACCCTAGAGCATCTACTAGCAGGGTATATGAGAGAAAAGATGGATAATATCATTGACATTTCTCCAATGGGATGCAGAACAGGATTTTATATGATAGCTTGGGGAGAAGTTGAAGTTAATACTGTTATTGAGGCATTAAATTACGCATTAAATAAAGTTATAGAAACAGAAGAAGTTCCTGCAACTAATACAGTACAATGTGGAAATTATAGAGATCACTCTCTATTTTCAGCAAAGGAATACGCAAAACATGTTTTAAAGAAGGGCATTAGCAGTAAAATATTTAGATAGTGTCAAAGAGCTTATAGGTAATACCCCTATTATAAAGTTTAACAATTTAGACATTAAGCCTAGAGTTAGCATTTTTGCAAAGCTTGAAAATTATAATCCAGGTGGAAGTGTTAAGGACAGAATAGGAGTGTACATGATTAAGCAGGCTGAAAAAGAAGGAAGGCTAAGACCAGGGTATACAATAGTTGAGGCTACTGCTGGCAATACTGGAATTGGTGTGGCTCTCGCTGCAATAAATAGTGATTATAATATAATCTTTGTAGTTCCAGAAAAATTTTCAGTTGAAAAACAGGCATTGATGAGAGCACTAGGAGCTACCATAATAAATACACCTAGAAAAGCTGGTATGTTAGGTGCCGTTGAAAAAGCCGAGGAATTGCTGAAGACTATAGAAAATTCAATAAGTTTAAGGCAATTTGAAAATAAATCGAATCCATTTGCTCATTATGAAACCACTGGTCCAGAAATATATGAAGCTATGGATGGGAAAATAGATTATTTTGTCTGTGGAGCTGGTAGTGGAGGAACTTTTACAGGAGTTACTAAATTTCTTAAGGAAAAAAATTTAAATATTAAAGGAATTTTAGCTGACCCTGAGGGCTCTACTATGGGTGGTGGAAGGGAAGATTGCTACGATATTGAAGGTATTGGTAATAACTTCATACCTAACACTATGGATATGAGTTTAGTGGATCAGGTTATAAAAGTTACTGATGAGGAAGCTTATGAAATGGTTAAGGTTCTAGCTCTAAAAGAAGGGTTTATTGTTGGAAGTTCTTCTGGGGCTGCTGTTGCTGCTTCCTTAAAACTGGCTAATCAAATTGATAGAGGTAATATAATTACTGTTCTCCCTGATAGAGGAGATCGGTATTTCAGTAAAAATATTTATTAGTTAATATGAATGATGGTAAAGTTATAATTTATAATTTGAAACTGGTATAGAGATTTTAAAGTTAAATGATCCATTTTGGAGATATTTTTAAAACTAACTTTTATATAAATTACAAATTGCAAATGCTATAAAAATATGTGCTTGACGTAAAAAGCTACAATACATTAAAATTAAGTACTACTTAAATGCTAATTTTAATAACATGCTTATAAAGGTCAAGCACATATTTTAGTGTTTGATATTTAATATTATATAAAAATATAGGAATTTAGTTTTAAACTATTAAATTTTAAATTTTTCTTCCAAAACTTTCCAAAATGAAATTAAAATTTTTATACTCCGACACTAACTGTCTCAGGAAGAGTGCTTCCACCATCTATAACTATCTGTGTTCCTGTAATGTAAGAAGATTCATCAGATCCTAAAAAGGCAGCAAGTTCTCCTACTTCTTCAGGCTCTGCTAATCTTTTTAATGGAACAGCATCTGCAATTCCATTAATAACAGCATCAGGATTTTCAGAATTAGATTGAACTGCGATACTTTGAGCCATTGGAGTGCTAACATATCCTGGACAAATAGCATTAACAGTTATATTATGCTCCGCTACTTCTCTTGCTAAAGATTTAGTGAATCCGATTAAGGCAGCTTTGGTAGTAGCATAAGCAGTTTCTAAAGGGTCAGCTACTATGTCTCCTGTAACAGAGGACATTATGACTATCTTACCATATTTTTCTTTTACCATTAATGGTAGAACAGCCTTTGTAACATTCCATACGCCTTTAATATTTATATCTATATGGAAATCTCTGTCTTCATCTGACATGTCTAAAAATTTGCCTAGTTTACATACACCAGCATTATTTACAAGTACATCTATTTTTCCAAACTTATCAGTGGCCTTTTTTACTGCCTTATTAATGCTGTCCATATTTGATACGTCAGCTTTTATGGCTAATGCTTCAAAGCCCTCTTTATTCAATGATTCTGCTAAGGCTTCTACTGAAGAAGACCTTGCAATTAAAATAACTTTTGCACCATGCTTTGCATATACCTTTGCAATTCCTTCACCAATTCCTTTAGAAGCACCAGTTATAAGTGCTACTTTACCTTCTAATTTTCTCATAATTCTCCCCCGTAAATATTAAAATATTTTGCTTAGAATATAAGCAGTTTATACATATATTTTACATTTTATTAAAAACATTACTTTGCGTCAAACTCAACTTTATTTTGGGATAGTTCATTACCTCATAATCTTACCTATACTTATATGATATAGTATAAGTATTTTCCACTTACCTCCAATGGTACTTAGGGTATATTCTATTGGACATATATGATTATTTTTATCTTGAACAGGCATAGATTCTATTTCTCTCCTTTTGTATAGTATCTTACTTAAAAGTGCATACTTTAAAGCTTATATCATATTAATTATAATAAATGTATAGTATAACATATATTAAAAATGAAATTATAAGTATACAATAAAAATTAAGGATTAATAATTAAAAATGAAGAGTTTAGAACAAAATTTATTAAGTGTAAATTTCTTAAATTGTTAAATTTTCATTTGTAGAAAAAATTTTTATTATGGAAATTAANNTCATGTATAAATTAAATTTTCATTAAAAACATATAAATAAAAGTATATTAAGTAGGGAGGACTAATTATGAACGAAATTTTAAAAACTATAAGAAATAGGAGAAGTACTAGAGGTTTTTTACCAGAACAAATTAAAGAATCAGAACTAAATGCTATATTAGAAGCTGGGATTTATGCACCTAGTGCTACAAATAAGCAGCCTTGGCATTTTACAGTAGTTCAAAATAAAGATCTGATAGATAGATTAAGTTATAGCTTTAAAGAATTTGCTAAAAAATCCGATAACGATTATATGAGAAAATTTGGAAGTAATGAGAAATTTCATGTGTTTTATAACTCGCCAACAGTAATATTAGTTTCTGGAGAAATAGGTAATAAATATGCTTCAATTGATTCTGCAGCGGCAGTAGAGAATATGTTAATAGCAGGAGAATCTTTAGGAATTGGTTCATGTTGGATTGGATTCATTGAATACTTAATAAATAGTGATGAAGGAAAAGATTTTATTGATGAACTTAAAATACCAGAAGGATTTAGGCAGATACATGCAGTATCATTTGGCTATAAGAGAAATACTGTAACTAATGCACCTGCAAGAAGGGAAAACACTATTACTTATATAAAATAGAATATGAAAGTTTTTAAGATAAGATTGACTTACGAATATGTAAATCAATCTTATTTTTTAGAATGTATCTTAAATTTTAAGGAACGGTTTTTTTAGTTTTCTGATATTTCCATTTGGTTAAGTATTTCTTACTAATTAAAAAAAGAATGGAAATGGTAATAAAGATAATGCAGCTATAGAAGCAAATGGAAATCTTCTACGTCTAAATCGTCTGAATCTTCTTCTACCACGGCGAGGTCTGAATTGTCGATATTGATCTGGATCTGGATCTGGATCGTCTTCCATCATATCTTCACCAACCAACATAGTAAAGCCATCCATATCTACATCGTCAATAATTCCGTCAAACATACTTCCATCTGCCATTGTTATAATAACGTGAAAGCCTAAAAGCATTCTACATCTATCACGTAGACTTTGTGAGTCTCTGTAATAATTATTGTTTTCTGGTACCATTTTTTACCAACCCCTTTCTAATATCATAGTATTCGTTTGTAAGGAGGATGGCACAATTTTAATGAATAAATCTTGAAAAAAATTCGACAAATAATTTATCTATTTATTTCATTTAAAGCTACGTGAACTGCTATCACTTACTTTGTTGAAGTAGCAAATTTAAGGGACGGCTCATTTTTACTTTCACTAAACAATATAATCTTATAAAATATAATTATGAACTGTCCCTTACAGAAGGTATGAAAGAGGTGTAGATGATGAAAAAATGGTTAAGAAATTTTATAAGTAAAAATAAAAAATGTCAAAGAAGAGGGACTTCTTTTTTACTGCTATTTTGTATATTTTTCATATTATTTTTAGTTTCATGTGCCTCAAAACAGTCAGAAATCGATATCATAGAAGGAGATATTGTAGAAGGATATATTACAATTATTCATGATATTTATCCACCGAAAGATGATATATTGAAAGTAATTGCCTTAGATTTAGAACAAGCTACAAATCTCAATGAAGAAGATAGGAAGATATTATTGGAACGACTTTCAAAAGATTATTCAAGTGAAATAAAGTTAAAAAACAAAAAACAATTAAAAGAAGAGGGATATATAAACGAAGAAGGATTTAAAGATGGAGTTTTAATTAAAATTGATAAAGTGAGCAATGAACCAAGTGGTAAGGGATTTAAATATTCTATTACTAGATGGCGCGGTCCAAAAGGGGCAATTGGATACGATAATAGTATAATCTTATATGAAAATGATACATGGAATATTCACAAAGGGTGTTTGTGGGAGGCATAATATATTGGATTAGTTAATAAAATTTTAGCTTATAAATGGTTCTAGTTTTTATAACAAAAATTTTTTTATGAATTAAAAATTAAGAATTAAAGATGAAGAATTATGGTTAAAACTCCGCAGTTAGAACCTTTGGAGTTTTTTAGAATAAATTTTATTTTAAGAANNATCCTAAATTCTTCATTCTTAACTATTAATTCTTAATTCTTAATTTTTAAGAGATTAAGCTATTTTTTAGAGTATATTTTACATTTTTAAGTTGTATAACTATATATAGCATATTATAAAATAAAGTGAAATAAAAAAAGATGCTCCTTAGAAGTAGGGAGCATCTTATGCATTAGAGAAATTATTGAAGTTTACCACCTTCAATGATAACTTCTTTAGAATCAACGTCTTTTCCGTAGGCAGGAAGTAAAGTTTCGTCATAAGCTTTTTGAATAAAGTTTTCTTCTCCAAGCTTTGTTAATTCATCATTAATCCAGTTAAGAAGTTCTGTATTACCTTTTTTTACAGCAGGCGCAATTGTATCTTGGTTTCCAAGACTAGTAATGCTTGTTGTATAACCTTTATTTTCTTTTGCCCAAGAAAATAGTAGTGTATTGTCATGAGCAAGTGCAGCACCACGACCATCTTTTAAAGCTTGAAATGCTTCAGTGTTTTGTTCATATTTTAATAATTCAATGTCTGGATAATTTTTTGTGAAATATGCTTCAGCAGTTGTACCCTTATTTACAATAAGTTTTTTATCCTTTAATTGATCTACATTAGTTATAGGAGCTCCATCAGGAGAAACAATACCTAGTGATACTTTCATATAAGGATTAGCAAAATCAACTTTTTCTTTTCTTTCATCAGTTACAGTAAAATTAGCAAGAAGAATATCAACTTTATTAGATTCAAGATATTCAACTCTGCTTGCAGCTTCAACTAATACAAATTCAACTTTATTTTCATCACCAAGTAAATCTTTTGCAAAACGTTTTGCAATGTACACATCAAAACCTTGATTTTCTCCATTAGAATCTACATAACCAAAGGGTGGTTTGTCACTAAATACACCAATTCTGACTTTGTCATTTTTCTTAATTTGCTCAATTCCAGTTGCAGTATTAGAGTTTGAGCAACCAGCTAATATACCCATTATAAGAATAAGAGTAGATAATATGTATAATATTTTATTAGATTTTTTCATTATAGTGCACCTCTTTCAAAATTAAATATATTTAAGAATCCTTTTGCACGTTCTGTTTTAGGGTTATTAAAAAAGTCTTCTGCAGTGGATTCTTCTGTAATTTTTCCTTTATCGATAAATATAATCCGATTAGCTACAGCTTTTGCAAACTCCATTTCATGAGTAACGATGATCATTGTCATGCCTTCTTTAGCAAGTTCTAGCATGACATCAAGTATCTCGCGGACCATTTCTGGATCTAATGATGCAGTTACTTCATCAAATAGCATGATTTCTGGATTCATACAAAGAGATCTTACAATAGCTATTCTTTGTTTCTGTCCACCTGAAAGCTGCCTAGGGTATACATCTTTTTTATCTAGCAATCCAACTCTCTCTAATAATTTTAATGCTTGATTAGTTACCTCAGACTTGTCCCTTTTTTGCGCCTTTAAGGGTCCAAGCAAAATGTTATCCATTATAGTCATATGAGGGAATAAGTCGTAGTTTTGAAAGACCATTCCGATTCTCTCTCTAATTGAATGCCATTTTGTACTATCTTTATTAATTACTTGACCATCTAATTTAATTTGACCTGATTGAATTTCTTCTAGTCCATTAATGCATCGTAATAGGGTACTTTTACCACAACCAGATGGGCCTAAAATAACAACAACTTCTCCTTTATGAACATTAAAAGAAATATCAGATAATACCTTTGCACCATCATATTGTTTATTTAAGTTTTGGATTTCCAATAATTCATTTTGGGATGTCATAACATCACCTCCTTAGTTCTGCCACTTTTTTTCTAATGTTTTTGAGAAAAGAGATATAGGATAGCAAATTATAAAATATAGAAAAAATATAAATCCATAAACCCAAAATGATGCTGATGGATTTTTAATAATTGATGCTTCTATTATTTGCTGACCTACTTTTAGGACTTCAACAACTCCAATAAGCACCACTAAAGATGTTGTCTTTATCATACGAGTAGCAAGATTAATAGCCGCAGGAATTAGACGACGTAATGCTTGTGGAATAATAATATAAAAGTAAATTTGAGCATCAGTAAGCCCAATTGCTTTACCACTTTCCTTTTGATGTTTTGGAAGTGAGGTAATGGCTCCACGCACGATATCACCCATCTCAGCACTTCCCCATAGAGTGAACACAAGTATAGAAACAAACTCACCATCTAAATGAATGTTCAATGCTTTAGTAATCCCAAAGTAAAAAAGAAACAACCATACTAGTATAGGAATAATTCTTACTGCTTCTAGATAAATTCTTAGTATGAATCTTATGAGTTTATTATTAGACGTCATAAGAATTCCCAAAATAACACCAAATATTAAGGAAATAGAAATAGAAATAAGTGCAATTCGTGTAGTTACCCATAGTCCTCCAAAAAGTCTAGATAAATTGGTTCCCTGAAAAAAAACATTAATTCCCAAGCTCTGCATAACGTACTCTCCTTTCAATTAGGGTAAGTAGGAGTGACAATGGCAATAAAATAATCAAATAAGCTCCTACAAGCATAACTAGGGCTTCTGTTGTTTTATAATACATTCCAATTAAATCTTTAGTTACAAACATTAAATCAGCGAGGGCAATAGCACTGACAATTGATGTTTCTTTTAGTATAAAGATTGCATTAGCACCTAAGGCAGGTATTGAAACTGTAAAAGCTTGAGGCAATATTACATATCTAATCAGTTGTGCATTAGTAAGTCCAATGCTAAGACCAGATTCGATTTGAATTTTGCTTACTGCTTCAAATCCACTGCGAAATGCCTCAGACATATAGCTTCCCCCTAGAAAGGCAAGGCTAATAACAGCACAGGTATAGGATTCAAGCTTTATACCCATCTTAGGTAATCCATAATAAAGGAAGAATAGTTGGATTAAAAGAGGGGTATTTCGTGAAAGTTCAATATAACCGCTAACAATATGTCTTAAAACTTTAACTTTGTAATAAATGATTAAACTACAGATAAATCCAATAAATACTGATAACAGAACACCCCAAAAAGCTAAAGTAAGGGTTAATTGTGTAGCTTTTATGTAAAGAGGAATGTTTTTTAAAATAAAATCGATGTCCATATAACTCACCTCCTAAAATTAAAGTATATAATACATATATGTTTAATATGATTAAGATTGTAGCTCTGTAGAGGTGGAAAGTCAATAGGTTTTCAAAATTGATTTTTATAATACATATATGATTAGTATGATATTGACTTTAATATTATTTATAGGTAACATATAAATAATATTAAACAACTATGAAATGGGTGAATATAGTGAGAATATCAGCAAAAGGACGTTATGGTTTGGCATCAGTGATTTATATGGCACAACTTCATCAAAATGGAGAGTACATTACAATTGTGAAAATATCAGAAGCACTAGGCTTATCAAAAATTTATTTAGAGCAGACATTTTCATTATTAAAAAGAGCAGAAATAGTTACATCTATCAAGGGTGCACAGGGAGGATATAGATTGACACGAATGCCTAGATATATAACCGTATTTGAGGTTTTGTCAGCGATCGAAACTTCACTATTTGAAAAAACAGAAGAAACTGTTGAGAACAAAGTATCAGCACTAGAATCTGCTATGCAGTCATTCGTCTTTGAACCACTTGATAGTACAATTGAAACAAGTTTAAAAAAAATTACATTATATGAATTAGCAAATGAATATGAAAAACAAAGAGAAGATAATAATTTTATGTTTTTTATTTAGCCATGTAAGTTAGCACTTCAGACAAAGTAATAACTAAAGAAAATATGGTTTATATTTATTGTTGTTATTAAAAAGGACTAGAGATAAATAAGGGATGCACTATGAAATTTTAAAATAGACTATGTTTTAGAACAATGTTGAAAATGTATAAATTTTTAAGGGAAGTCATTTTGACTTCTCTTAATTCGCCTTTTAAGAATGTTGCGAATAAACTGATTCTCACAGTATGCTCATCACTAACACTTGTGATATTACTCCAGATGTTACCGGAAAAATAAAGATTATAAATGTCCATATTATAGACTTTAGAATAGGTCTATCTTTTATCATTCTCCTTCTATAATTATATAAAAAGTATTTATTAGCTTTGTAAGTAATATTGACATAACATGTAAAATATGTTATAAAAATAATAGCTGTTAGCACTCGATGTGAAAGAGTGCTAATAATCATATTATATGAAAACAGCAGAGTGCTTAATGATAACTAAATTAATTTTTTAAAAAGTAATTTAAATACTAGCATAATTTGTTTTCAAAATTTTATAATAATTAGCTGAAAGGTCACATTCTTTAAAAACGGGATGAAAGACTTTTATTTGTATATATTTTTTATTGTGAAGGGAGAGATTAAATTTGGAAACAAAACAATTTAAAGCAGAGTCTAAGAGACTTCTAGATCTTATGATTAACTCAATTTATACTCATAGGGAAATTTTTTTAAGGGAACTTATTTCTAATGCCAGCGATGCAATTGATAAAATTTATTATAAGGCATTAATGGACGAGTCTTTGACTTTTGAAAAAGATGATTATTACATTAAGATAGCTTCTGATAAAAAAGCTAGGACAGTAAGAATTTCTGATACTGGTATTGGAATGACAAAAGAAGAACTTGATGATAATCTTGGGGTTATAGCAAAAAGTGGATCCTTACAATTTAAAAAAGAAAACGAATTAAAAGATGGATATGACATAATTGGTCAGTTTGGAGTAGGATTCTATTCTGCATTTTTAGTAGCTGATACTGTTACTGTTATAAGTAAAGCTTTTGGCAGTGATGAAGCTTACAAGTGGGAATCTAAAGGTATCGATGGATATACTATTGAATCATGTGAAAAAGATTCTATTGGTACAGAAATTATACTTAAAATAAAAGAAAACACAGAAGATGAGAACTTTGATGAGTATTTAGAAGAATATAAACTACAATCTATAATTAAGAAATACTCTGATTTTATTAGATACCCGATAAAAATGGACATAACTAGAGAGAAACTTAAAGAAGGTACTGAAAATGAGTATGAAGAGTATCTAGAGGAACAGATTGTAAATAGCATGGTTCCTATATGGAGAAAGAATAAAAACGAGCTTACTAAAGAAGATTATGATAATTTTTATTCTGAAAAACATTATGGATTTGATAAACCAATAAAATATATTCATACAAGTGTTGATGGTGCTGTAAGCTATAATGCAATTTTATTTATTCCAGAAAAAACACCATATGATTTCTATACAAAAGAATATGAAAAAGGTTTAGAATTATATTCAAATGGTGTCCTAATCATGAATAAGTGTGGAGATTTATTACCTGATTATTTTGGATTTGTTAAAGGTATAGTAGATTCAGAAGATTTATCTCTTAACATATCTAGAGAGATACTACAACATGATAGACAATTAAAACTTATTGCTAAAAACATAAAAACTAAAATAAAGAATGAGTTAGAAAACATATTAAAAATTGAGAGAGATAAATATGAAGAATTCTATAAATCCTTTGGAACACAATTAAAATATGGTGTTTATAGTGATTTTGGAGCTAATAAAGATGTCCTACAAGATTTATTAATGTTCTATTCTTCAAAAGAGAAAAAGATGGTAACTTTAGCTGAATATGTTTCTAGAATGCCAGAAGATCAGAAATACATTTACTATGCTGCTGGTGAATCAAATGAAAGAATTGAGAAATTGCCACAAACAGAAATTGTATTAGATAAAGGATATGAAATATTATACTTTACAGAAGACGTAGATGAGTTTGCTATAAGAATGCTGATGAAATACAATGATAAAGAGTTCAAATCTGTATCAAGCGGTGATCTAGGTATAGAAATGGAAGAAAATGAAAAATCAGCTAGTTCAGATGATAAGGACAATAAAGAACTCTTTGAAAATATGAAAGATATTTTATCAGATAAAGTGAAAGATGTTAGAGAATCAAAAAGATTAAAGAATCATCCAGTATGTCTATCAAATGATGGTGAACTTTCAATTGAAATGGAGAAAATTTTAAATGCTATGCCTAACAATGAAAATATAAAAGCAGATAAAATTTTAGAAATAAATACAAATCATGATGTGTTTAAGTCATTAAAAGAAGCTTATGCCAGTGATAAAGATAAGCTTAAATTATATACAGATTTATTATATAATCAAGCATTACTCATAGAAGGATTAACTATAGCTGATCCTGTAGAATTCACAAATAACATATGGAAAATAATGAAATAGTTACTTGTTTATAACAAAATTCAAAAAAATGTAGTATAAAAGCCTGAAATTTGATATCAAATTTTCAGGCTTTTATTGATTTTAAATTTTAATTTTCTATGAATTTATAATGGAAATATAATATAACTTAATTTAGCTTACAAATAAATGTTATAATTAATATTTGTTACAATTAATATATCATATTATGACGCTTTATCATTTATATGATTTGTAAAAAAATCAAATATTCAGTAATTAAATCGAAGAGGTATTTTCTATAAGATAAATCTATTATACTTATTACATTAAATTGTATATAATCAGTTAGTGTTAGTTAAGGCGTCTTCAAAAAAATAATAGACCAGTATGTTAGCCTATTTTCCATTATACTACGTTGTCAGAACCTACTCATAGCACCCTATGAGCAGAACCTGACGGCTTGTATAATGAAAAATATGCCAACATTTTTGGTTTGTAATTTTCTTTCAGATGCCTAACTATCAAAGTTTCTTTATATTTTAGAAGGGAAGTGCTTTAATTGAGAAAGGAAGAAATGACTCCTAGAGAAAGGATGGATGCTTTTTCTAAAGGAGAGGAGATAGACCGCATAATTTGCGTTCCTGATATGGGAGTTACTATGGCACCTTTTATTGGAGTTACAGCTAGAGAGTATTATCATTCAGCTGAACTTATGGCCGGTTTAGAGATAGCCTTATTTAAAAGGCTACATCATGATAGTGTTGGAATTTCTACTAGTCTTAGAGGGGTTGCTGAAGCTATGGGATCTAAAGTTGCTTATCCAGACTATGGTATTTCTTATTTATTGGAGCCAGCTATTAAATCTGTAGATCAAATAGAATCTCTTAAAGTTGTTAATCCATTAAAAGATGGTAAGCTACCAATTTTGATCGAAGCTCTAAGACTTACTAGAGATGCGCTTATAAAGGAAGTGGATGTTGGCGCGGCAATGTCTGGTCCATTTAGTGTAGCAGCTTCTGTAGTAGGAACAGAAAATTTGTTGAAATGGATGATCAAATGTCCTGAAAGAGTTCATACTTTAATGGAAATAGTAGCAGAATCCAATAACAGATATATAGAGGAAGTAGCTAAATTAGGTTTATCCATTGGTTTTGCTGATCCGGTTTCATCTAATAGTCTTATAAGTCCAAAACAATTTAGGGAATTCTCTTTACCTTATCTTCAGAAAAATGTTAATAAGATAAAAGAGAAGACTGGTAGTGCCCCTAGTATACATATATGTGGAAAGAGTAAGGAAATTTGGGAAGATGTTGTTTCCACAGGAATTTCTAATTTCAGTATAGATAATATAGAGGATTTAGAAGAGGCTAAGGAAGTAATGGGAGATAGAGTTATAATCACAGGGAATGTTCCACCTGTTGATGTGATTCATAAAGGGACTAGAGAAGATATTTTTAAATCAGTAAAAGAATGCATTAAGAAAGGTTATGATTCTAAAAAAGGTTATATTTTAAGCACAGGCTGTCAGATCCCAATGAATACTCCAATTGAAAAAATTGAAATGTTCATGGAAGCAGCTAAAACCTATGGTAAATATCCAATAGATTCGGATTTATTGATGAAAGATTAATAAAAAACAAGGAGGATATTAAAATGAACAATCTCAATGAAAAAAAAGGTAATGGAGTGGCCTTATTACCTTTTGCAATTTTTGTATTCGCATATTTATTTTCAGGTATTATATTACAAGCTAGGGGAGTTGAAATGGCATTTTATCAATTTCCAGCTCCAATAGCAGTTATTATAGGAATAATATTTGCTTTTATTTTAACAAAAGGTTCTATAGATGATAAATTTGACATATTCATCAAAGGATGTGGTGATGAAAATATAATTACCATGTGTATTATATACTTATTAGCAGGAGCTTTTTCAACAGTTTCTAGCACCATGGGTGGTGTTGAATCTACAGTAAATCTAGGGCTTACTTTAATACCAACTAATTTTATTATAGTGGGGATATTTATAATAGCTGCATTTATTTCCATTTCAACAGGAACCTCAGTAGGTACCATTGTAGCTGTAGCTCCTATAGCTGTTGAATTAGTTGAAAAGGCAGGGTTAAGCTTACCTTTAGCATTAGGTGCATTAGTGGGAGGAGCTATGTTTGGAGATAACTTGTCTATAATATCCGATACAACTATAGCTGCTACAAAAACTCAGGGAGTATCTATGAAAGATAAATTTAGAGCTAATATGGGATTTGTAGTACCGGCAGCTTTAGTTACCATAGTTCTTCTGTTGATATTTGGAAAACCTATTAACACTCCAGAAATTCAAGAATATACCTTTAATATAATTAAAATAGTTCCATATATATTTGTATTGGTTGCTGCTTTAACAGGAATGAATGTATTAGTAGTTTTAACCGGCGGAATTATCTTATCAGGAGCTATTGGTATTTATTATGAAAGCTTTACACTATTAGGATTATCCCAAGAAATATATGCAGGTTTTGAAGGAATGTTTGATATTTTCTTATTATCTTTACTAACCGGTGGACTAGCTAATATGGTGTCAAATGCTGGAGGGCTTGATTGGTTATTATATAAAGTAAGAAGAAAAATAAAAGGTGAAAAATCTGCTCAATTAGGCATAAGTACATTGGTAGCTCTTACAGATGCAGCTACAGCTAATAATACAGTTTCTATAATTGTTAATGGCCAATTAGCAAAGGAACTATCTAAAGAATATAAAATAGATCCAAGAAAAACCGCATCTCTTTTAGATACTTTTTCATGTATAATGCAAGGATTAATACCTTATGGTGCTCAATTATTGATAACAGCAAGCTTTACTAATGGACTGATAAGTCCTGTTCAAATAGTGCCTTATGTATGGTATTGTATGATATTGGCTGTATTTGCGATTCTATCAATATTCACTCCTTTTGGAAATAGATATTTAATAAAAAACTCTTGGAATTTTGAAGAGAATACACCGATGGATGAGGTTGCTAGTGAATAAAGTCAAACTGCACAGTAAATTTTTGGCTAAGAAAAAACAATAAATATAAGCTTAATTAATGGGATTGAGCTTAGTATATGATTGATAAGAAGTTTTATAGATGATAGCTATAGCTAGTCGAAATTAGAAGTACTAATTTTGACTAGCTATTTTATTAATAATTGTATGGAATAATCTCACAAGGATATGTCACTAGTATATTAGTATCTGGTGTTTTATTTTGTCAAAATTTAAAAGGAAATATAAGTAATATGTAGAAGTATATCCTAAGAAGCGGTTTATAATTATACTATTTTATAAGAATTTGAAAATAAATGATAAGGATGCTTTTATGCATAATGAATAATTGCAAGTATAGTTAGAGAATGATATGAATTATTTTCTTCAGCTATTTAACAATACAAATAGCTAGAGTAAACTTAATGGAAAAGACGGTGATAGCTTGAATAAGAATTATATAATTGAACAATGCAGAAGGCTTGAGGTTATACATCAAGAAGAAAGCAATATGTTGAAAGAAGAGGATGAATTAAATAACAAATGGATGCTTGATCATAATGATGGACATAAAGAATTAATGAGTTATTTTGTGAGCTTTCTTAAAAACACAGATAACAGAGATATAAGAGGAGCTAAAAAGTGGTTAAAGAAAGCTATAAAAAAATCTAATGATATTATTAAAAACTTAGATGAAAAACACAATCATTTTTCCAATGATGAAGTTATGGATCAAGAGGATGAAAGAATTTATCATATGAATGATGGTGTTATCTGTATTGCTTATATATTAATTGATATTATTAATAAGAAAAGATACATAAGTAAAACTAATGAGATTGGAAGGATTTGATTACAATGTTTATACAAAGAGGTTATCGTACAAAATTAGGAGATATTCACACACCTATTAAGATTGATTTTAATATCGCTGGACCATCAGAATATGATATTAGTTGTTTCGCTGTGGATAAAAATGATCAACTATATGATGATATGTACATGATTTTTTATAATCAACTAAAGTCGCCAGATGATGCAATTTGCATGAATGGAACTACATTTAATGTAAATTTGTCTAAATTACCTTCTGAGGTTGTTAAGCTTGTGTTCACAATTAGTATTGATGGCGATGGAACTATGGGGATGATTCATCAAGCTAACATTAAGCTATCCCAATTTCAACAGGAAGATTTAGAATTAAATTTGACAGGCAGTAATTTTAAAGATCAAAAAGCAATTATCGCTATTGAGATATATAATAAAAATGAATGGCGAATGAATGCTGTGGCAAATGGCTTTAATGGTGGCCTTTCCAAACTATTAGAAGAATATGGTGGGGTAGAGGAGAAAGATGATGAGCCTGCGCATCCGATAGTATTGGAACCAGTGCCAGTTATCCAAGCTTCAAAAATTTCATTAGAGAAAAAGTTAGAGAAAAATGCTCCACAACTTGTAAACTTGGCTAAGCCACTAAAATTAGCATTAGAAAAAAATAAAGTTCCTGATATAGTTGCAAAGGTAGCACTTATACTTGATATATCTGGATCAATGAATAGGGCATATAAAAATAGAACGGTTCAATCAATTGTTAATAAAATATTGCCTTTAGCCATACAATTTGATGATAATGAAGAGTTGGATTTTTGGTATTATGGAACCACTCCAAGGAGGATGGACAACGTTACTATGTTCAACTATTATAATGCAGTTCCAGTAGATTATAAACCTTTAATGCTATCTCTTGGAGGCGGGAATTATGAGCCTGCTGTTATGAGAGAAATTATTGAAGAATACCGTAATAGTTCTACACCAGCCTATATTATATTTATTACCGATGGAGGAGTAGGCGCTAAAACAGAAATTGAACGTTTAGTGGTGGAATCATCAAGCTATCCTATATTCTGGCAATTTGTCGGCGTAAGTGGTTTTGGATATGGAATATTAAAGCATTTGGATACAATTAAAGGTAGAGTTGTGGATAATGCTAGTTTTTTTGCTCTAGATGATTTTAATAAAGTTTCAGATGGCGATTTGTATGATCGTCTGTTAAAGGAATTTCCAAGCTGGTTATCTGAAGCAAAAAATAAAGGAATTATTAGAAGATAACTTAGAAATTAAAAATCATAGTAATGTAGTCCATGCTTATACAAGAATAGCAGATTCTAAAGAAAGCCAATATTTGTACAAGTATATACATTACTTGGAAATTAATATTATAATTAGAGCATATATCAACTATAATTTAATACACAATTGTAAATTATGACTTAATGATATAACAAATTTTCGAGGATGGGGATATTATGTATCAATATTACAAGGGCTTGGTCATTAGAGAAGGTGCTGATGGGCTTAAATCGGATATGATTAAAAAATTGTACACTGAGGTTGGTTGGGTGGCTTCAAATCAACCACAATGGCAAGATGAAAAGTACGAAATCTGCTTTAAAAATTCATCATGGGTTTTCACTGTGTGGGATAAGGAAGACATGATAGCAATGGTAAGAGTTGTATCAGATAGAGTTATGACTGCTACTATTCAAGACCTTGCTATTAAAGAGGAATATAGAGGAAAAGGCATCGGTAAAAGACTAGTAAACCTGTGCTTACAAAAGTTACCTCATGGAAATTGGTGGGCACATACAACTCCTGAGAATTATGATTTTTATAAAAAATGTGGATTCGAGATTTCTCAAATATCTGAAAGTTCGACATTGACATATATGGGGTTTACAAAGGCACGATTAGAAGGACATAGATAATACTTCGTATTTTTCTTAAAAGCGAGTTAAGGGAAGGTAAAGTGCTTTCTTTAAAAATTCATTCATTTTCAACACTATTTTAAAACATAGCCAATTAAAAAAGAGAGAACAATAGTTATTTTCTTTTTCACAGTGGACAACCATTAAGAAAATTTTAAATATTACTATAGGTTTTGATAGATAAACTCTAATATTTTTTACATATGGTATTTTTAACATATACAGAAGTAAAAAGAAAGAAGCTGTTTCTAAAGAACAACTTGAAGAGTAGTAAAGACTAGTTCTATAAGCTTATCAGAACGGAAATTTGGTCAATTTTGCTCTGAAATAGATAACTAATTATATTAAGAGAATTAATTATATTGTTACATACATGAAAAATAAAAAAGACTAATTATCTTCATAATTTAAAGGATACATCTTAAATTAAGATGTATCCTTTTTCATAAGAAATTAAGGAACAATAATTAAGAGTGAAGAATTTAGGATGAAATTTACAGGAAAAAAATCTTTAAATTTTTTAATTGTTATGGTAGTATTTGTTTTAGAAAGCTTTAGCATATATGTATCTGCATTGATTATTTAGCTATTCTCAATGAAAGTTTACTATATTATGTTAAAGTTTTTTTATTATAAATAATATGGACTAAACTAATCATTCTTACGTAATTATTTATGCGGGAAAAAATAATTATATATAAAGTAATGAATTTAAATGAAAGGGAATAGGTTTATATAATAGTAATAATTATTACTATTAGCTAAAACTCTTTATAAAAGGTGAGATGATAATGGAAGATATAAAAGGTAAAAAAAACAAAGTGAAATTAGTCACACTCAGTGCCATAATCATGTTATTTTTATTATATTTAGCTGGATGTAGTACTGATTTATCGAGGAAAGATTCCAAAGAAAAGGACGTTCCTACATCTAAGATAGAAGCAAATGATAATATAGTTAAATATGACGGGGAAAAAAGTAAAGCTATTTCTTATGTATATACTACGAAAAAAGAGCTCACTCTTACTTTTAGTGGTATGGGTGATGAAAAGATGATGAAACAACTTCTTGATGAACTGGACAAGTTTCAAATAAAGGCAGTGTTTTTTCTTCCAGGAATGAGAGTAGCAGAGGAACCGGAAATTGCTAAAGACATATTAAAAAGAGGGCATGAAATTGAAAATAATACTCTAAATAGAGTGGATTTAACTGAGTTGAGTTATCAAAATATATATAAAGAAATACAGAAAACTAATGAAATAATTAAAAAAGAAACAGGAGTAAGTCCAAAGTATCTGAGAACTAAGTCTGGAAGCTACAATGATGATGTATGTTTAGCTGCTGCACAGAATGAATTGGAAGCTGTTGTTGCCTACAGTATTAATCCTAAGGACTGGGATATGAAAAGTGCAAAAGAGATTGGTGATTATATAGAAAAATATATTACTCGTGGAGGGATAATAGCTTTAAATGCTGATAAAAATCCAGCGGTTATTCAGTCAATTTCATTAATTGCAAAAGCCGTTGATGATGTAGGATACAAACTAGTGCCTTTAAGTAAATTACTTGAAGGTAGCTATGAGAGAAAACCGCTTCAATCTATAAAAGGATATGATGCAGCTAAAATAAATGAAAAGATTGGAGAAAGTCAATACGACATTGTATATAAGGTAAATACAGATAGAAAAGAAATTGCCATCACCTTTGATGATTGGGGCAGAGATATTACAATAACAAAAATATTAGATATTTTAGATAAATATAATATTAAAGCTACATTTTTCTTAAGAGGCAATGGAGTTGAGAAGAACCCAAATTTAGCAAAAGCTATTGCCGAAGCAGGGCATGATGTTGCTAATCACACCTATAGTCATCCGGTAATAACAAATATAACACCTGAAAATTTACAGTATGAGGTTGTAAAATGCCATCAAGTGCTTACTGAAGCAATCCAAGAGCAGCCAAAGATGTTCTTTAGACCTCCTACTGGAGAAATTAATGATGCAACAGCTAAAATAATAGCAGATTGTGGATATAAAACAATTTCTCTATTTGATGTAAGTCCACATGATTGGGATGTAAAGAATAGTGCAGAGGATATTGTAAGTTTTATTCTTGAAAATACAGATAAAGGAAGTGTGATCTTACTTCATCTTCAAGATGAGATTAGTACTGTGGAATCACTACCGGTTATAATTGAGAAGTTAAAAAGTATGGGGTACTCTTTTGCTACAATATCTGAACTTATGAATAAATAAGATATAAAAATAGATTAAGTTGATATATATAGATATACCAGTTCCAAATTTAATATATATGTGAAAATAATTGATTTTTTTTGCATCATAGCTGAAGCTATTGAATTCACAATTCACGGTTCACAATTCACAATTGTGGATATTTCTCAGTTATCACTGAGAAATTTAGAATTGATTAATAGTAGCGGCGAACAGTGTTCGCCACATAACTAGTAATTATATTGCTTATCTCCATAATTTTAGTGCAAAATCACTAAGATTGTTCCGAGCTATACTGCACCTCAGGGG
>NZ_DKLM01000014.1:25950-31785 GCF_002455975.1 Clostridium sp. UBA6640 | reverse complement strand
TTTTAGAGTAGTTTATCTATAGATGTGCCACTTCTAAATTTTATCTATCCCTGAAAATAATTAATATTTATTGGTATTGACACTAATACTACTAAATTCACAGTTCACAATTGCGGACATTTCTCAGCGATTGCTGAGAAGTTTAGAATTTATTTTGTAGCGGCGAACAGCGTTCGTCATAATTACTAGCAATTTTATATTGCTAGTCAAAAATATATTTTAAGAAATTATTTTGTTTAAAAATAATTTCAACCTTAATTGTGAATTTTGCATTGTGAATTGTGAATTGAAATATCAAAGGGTGTAGCTATATTTGGCTGTATATTAAATTTTAGAGCAGTTTATTTATATATAAGTATTTTAATGTTATACAAATAATTAAATTTACAATGTAGATTGGAGATATATTCTTGTTTAGAAAAAATGATAAAAAGAAAAAAAACGTAGTTGAGGTGCTGCCTGCTCCCAAAGCAGACAGACGTATAGTTTCAAATGCACCAGATCCAGAAAATATACGAAAATTAAAAGATCGTAGAGGATTAAAAAATATTAAATTAGAAAATAGAGAGTATGAAGCAGACGATATACAAAAACTGCATATGTTAAGTTTAAGATATATGGCTGATTTTGATGTCACATTAGTTAATCATAATGAAAAAAAGAAAAATAAAATAAAAGCTAAAGCTATTGACATTTCTTCAACGGGAATTTTAGTTGAACTGGAAACTACAGATGTTGAATTTGATGCAGGAGATAAATATAAGATTAAATTTGATCTTCCACCAGGCACTATGTCAGAGGGATTTGAGTCTAAAGTTAATACTGATGGCAAGGTAGTAAGACATTTTACTAAGGAAAACGAGGATATAGAAAAGTTTTGTGTGGCTTTCGAGTTTGAAAAAACTCTCTGTGACTATTTTCAAAAAAAACGATGGGGTTATTCTGTATACACTGCAAGTACTATTCTATTTATAGTAGTATCAATTATCATGCTTATGCGTATTGAAAGTATTATATATTTCAAATACAATATATTCTTATACTTTTATAGCATCACTGCAGCAGCATTCTTACTATCTAGATATTTTTTTGGAGCGTTATATAGGAATGTGCCCATAAACCCTGACTATACTCCAGGGGTATCAATAATTATACCCTGTTTCAATGAAGAGCAATGGATTCAAAGAACTATTTTAAGTTGCATTAATCAGGATTATCCTATAGATAAACTAGAAGTAATTATTGTTGATGATTGCTCCACAGATAGATCTATGGAAAAAATAGAAGAGGTAGTAGAAAAACTTTATAACGAGGCAGAACGTTATAAGCTCAAGGAACGTTTAACAGCATTAAAATTATCTCAAAATGGAGGTAAGCGTGTAGCACTGAGTAAAGGTGTGGAAAAGGCAAAACATGATTTAGTGGTTTTTGTGGATTCTGATAGTTTTTTAGAGCCTGAGGCAATAAAAAATCTTGTTCAACCTTTTCAAGATCCTAAAATGGGTGGTGTTACTGGACGTACAGATGTTGAAAATAAATATACTAACTCAGTTACAAAGATGCAGACCGTTCGTTATTATATTGCCTTTCGTATTATGAAAGCAGCAGAATCATATTTTGATAGTGTAACTTGTCTTTCTGGTCCACTATCCTGTTATCGTAAGGAATTAGTATTTGAGCATAGGGATGCGTGGCTGAATCAAAAATTTCTTGGACAACCTGCTACTTTTGGAGATGACCGTAGTATGACTAATTTCATTATGAAAAACCATCGTACTGGGTATCAGGATAGTGCAATATGTTCTACTATTGTTCCGTCAAATACAAAGGTTTTCTTGAAACAACAGATGCGATGGAAACGGTCATGGTTAAGGGAATCTTTAAGAGCTGGTTCTTTTATATGGAGGAAGGAACCTTTTATGGCATTGTTTTTTTACATAGGTCTAATAGTGCCCATTGCTGCGCCAATAGTAGTGCTGTATAACTTTATTTATGTTCCTATTGTTCATAATGTATTTCCAACTACTTTTATTTTAGGAA
This sequence comes from Clostridium sp. UBA6640, assembly GCF_002455975.1. Taxonomy (GTDB): domain Bacteria; phylum Bacillota; class Clostridia; order Clostridiales; family Clostridiaceae; genus Clostridium_J. The sequence goes on along the minus strand of NZ_DKLM01000014.1, from coordinate 29,745 downwards.
TTTTACTTATGGCATTACTGATGAGCTTTGCACATTTATTATTCCGAAAGAGCAAGTTATGGATTTTTGGAATAGTATTTTGCCTTTTTTATGAAGTGGTACTTTTATGGCAGATGCCGGTTGCTTGGGTAACCTTTTGGAAGTCTACTTGGGGAACGAGAGAAACGCCTGAAGATATAAAAGCAAAAAATAAAAAAGCAAGGAAAAAGAATAATAAAAAGGATGATAAAGTTAAAACAAGCATTTAATTTCAAAGTAATATGTGAGGGATGAATAAACATGAATAAAAACACTCGCAGTAATGAGTTGGATTATCATAAGAAAAACCGCATTAAAGTGATTAGAACAGTAATACAAGTAATTATTTTATTGTTTTTTTCAGTGTTATTAATTAAAGGGCTATTTGGTATTAAAAAATATGAAGAACCAGATAGGACACAGTGGGAAAATAAAAATGGCTTTATTGCATTATCATATTTTGGGGTAGGGCGATCTGGTACACCTAAATTAGTAGCTAAAAGCCAATTAGATAAACAATTAGAGACTCTTTATAATTTAGGTTATAGAACTATATCTCAGCAAGATATATTAGATTTTTACAATGAAGGAAAGCCATTACCTGAAAAAGCACTTTTCTTAACTTTTGAGGATGGACGAAATGACTCCAGTTTGTTTTCACAACCAATACTTGAAAAGTATAATTACAAAGCAACAATGCTTTCTTATGCAGACAAGTTAGAGGGGAAAGAGTCGAAGTTTCTTCAATCAAAAGATTTATTAAAGTTAATGAAAAATGGGTTTTGGGAACTTGGAACAAATGGCTATAGATTATCCTATATAAATATATTTGATAGATATAATAATTATATAGGAATGAAAAGTGAAGCTGAATTCAAAGATAAGAAAAATGCAACGTACTATGACCATTATCTTATGGATTTTATCCGCGACAAGGATATGATTCCGATAGAAAATCGAACTGAAATGGAAGCACGGATAAATTGGGATTATATGAATATGGAAGAAGTTTATAATCAAAAGCTTGGTTTTATGCCTCAAGTATATATGATTATGCATGCTAACTCTCTTTATAATGGTATGAATAGATTAGTTGAAGATGTAAATTCGGAAAATATACAACAAAAATTTAAAATTCATTTTAACCAAGAGGGAGCTAGTTACAATAACAAAGGTGAAGAGCTATATAAGCTTAAAAGGTTACAGCCTGCTCCTTATTGGTATACAAATCATCTTTTGATGAAGATTAATAAGGATACAGGACAGAATCTAGCTTTTGTAATTGGAGACGAAAACCGCGGAAAACAATGGGAACTTATTAATGGTGCTGCAGAGTTTATAGGAAATAGGATTGTTCTTACATCTCCAGTAGAGGATAGCGGTGTATTATATTTAAAAGATAGTGATGACTATAATAATATTAAGTTAAGTACTAGGATTGAAGGAAATGTAGTAGGTAGACAAAGTATAATTCTTCGTTATGATAGAGAAAAGAACTCTTTTATAAATGTTGCGTTTCAGGATAATCAAATTATTATTGAAGAGAGAGCACCTATGAAAGAGGTTGAAAAATTATTTTCTTATAAATTTGAAGATATAAGATTGGATGGTGAGGAAATATCATCTCAAGATAGAAAGGAATCCTCTACTAAAGTTGAAGCACCAAATGATAGTGTGGTAAAAACAAATGAATATCCCATTAATATTCAAAAAAGCAGAGATGTTGAGATTATTATGAATGGCAATAAATTAGAAATTTGGGTAGATAATATTTTAATAACAAAAGATATAGAAATAGACAGTACCATAGTAAAGGGTGGGGTAGCATTAGAGTCCCAATACAGTGAAATCAACAAAAAAGACACAATATATGATGGGATATTTGATGATTTAAAGGTTCAAAAGATTATAAAGGAAGAAGAAAGTGAAATGCCTATTCTGTTTTATAATGGCTATACTAAATCCCAAAAGATAGCTAAAGATATACGAGGCTTTTTCAATTCATTAGTTGACTGGGCAATAGAAACCTTTTAAAGATAAGGTATCTTTAAGAAATAATAGGACAACATTTTGGGGTTAATATTTCTTGAAGATGTCTAATGTGAATGGAGATAAAGATATGTTTCTTGGGAAGAAAGATTATAAAAAGATATTTTTCATAATTATAATCACCATTATAATTTGTATTTTAACCCTATATCGTGGAATAGGACCTGCTTCAAGTAATAATGAAGATATACCTAAAGAACCCCATGAAAAGATATCAGCGTGGATTGTTGACTGGCAATGGGAAGCTGGAATTAAGGATCTTAAAGAGATTGGGGAAAACTTATCCAGTTTGCAGATCTTTGCAGCATATTTTAATTATCACGATAATTTGCATTTTACAAATGAATTTAATGAGGCTCTACCTGAAATTATGAAAGTTAACAGTGATAATAAGTTAACTAATTTATATATCACAATTGTAAATGATAGATTTAATGAAGAGGGAAAAGCTGTTCAGAAAGATCCGGAATTATTAAAAAGATTAATGGCAACAGAGGAAAGTAGGAATAATCATATAGATGAAATTATTAATATGGTTACGCAAAAGGGATTTAGTGGAGTGGAAATTGATTATGAAAATATAGATGATGATATATGGGAGAATTATATTGATTTTTGCTCTAAGCTGTATCAAAAACTTAGCAGTATTGATAAATCTCTTAGAATTATTTTAGAACCGAAAAGTCCTATAGACAAGTTAACATTACCAGAAGGACCTGATTATGTGATGATGGCTTATAATCTTTATGGATATCACAGTGGTCCCGGACCTAAAGCAGATGAATCCTTTATACGTGATTTAGGTTTAAAGATGGGGAAAATTCCAGGGGATAAAATTATAGCCTTTGCCACAGGAGGATTTGATTGGAGTGATGATGGGAAAGTTACTGCTTTAACGGAAAGTGAGGCAGCTAAGCTATCAGAAAAGGTAGTCGGTAATCTTAGCCGAGATGATTCAAGTGGAAGTGTGCATTTTAATTATTTTGATGATAATAATATTGAGCATACTGTTTGGTATGCAGATGATAGAACATTAGATAAATGGTTTAATATTTCAAAACAGCTGGGATATAACAAAGTTGCATTATGGAGATTAGGAAACATGCAACAGAAAACACTGGATTACCTTAATCTTCAGGAGAATCATTAAAAAAATTTGAATGGGAAGTTAAATTTGAAAAAGGAAGATTTTTAATATAGCTTTTATCATGGTAAAAAATCTTACTTTGACAAAATGAACTCTCAAAAATAAAAAATATTATAAAAATACAAAAAGGATGTAGGATAAGTTTCCCATCCTTTTTTTGATTATATTTTATAAAATTTTAAATTATATTAAACTGAGGCGATTATTTTTTATATGTTAAATAATTTATATTTGCAAGATGACATTATAATACATCAAGCACAAAAAAATGACAGAAAAGATTGACAATAGACAATTGGTATATTAAAATGTACATAATGTGGGTAATACTGTAAGAATGAATAAAAAGAGGAAAAATAATAAAATTTATCAAATTTGATATTATATTGTGAACACTTTCCTCATCTATATTTTGGATGAGGGGGGTCTTTATTATATTTAAGACAGATTGTAAAAATATCATTTATGTTTTATATATTATTATCGATAATATTAATATATAGGGATACAATGTGAAAATTTAATATATACTTTGGAAAATAAATTTTCTATAAAAGCGGTTTAATCCCTTAAAAATTAAG
>NZ_DKLM01000014.1:0-25774 GCF_002455975.1 Clostridium sp. UBA6640 | reverse complement strand
TTATGGAAATTAAAATCATGCATAAATTAAATTTTTATTGTGGAATCCTATATATGACTTCTTAGTAAAAAATTAATTCATAAAGAGTTAATTTCAACTATAATTATGAATTGAAATACTCAAGTGTGCAGCTATATTAGCTGTGCATTAACTTTTTAGGTAGTAAAAGAGTATTTATTTAGATATCTTAAAAAATAGCTGTAAGTATGCTAATTCATTTTGTGCTATGTTGCTTCGTAGAATCTACTGATATTGCTAGTATCAATAGAATTTATTGATCCGGACTGCACAAAATAATTAGTAAATCTTTTACTGATTATTTTATTTCAGATATCTTAAAGTATTTCAAGGTTATAAAGCTATATTTATGAAGGGGTGTGGTAAGTTTGAAATTTAAAAAAATATCAAATGTTTCTTTATCTTTGAAATCTAAAATTATGTTAATAACATCACTGATAATAGTATTATCATGTTTTTCCATGGGCTACATATTTTATAGCAATATGTATTCTCATACTGTAACTCAACTACAAGGAGATGCTTTAAATATTGCAAAGTCAGCTGTTACAGTAATTGATGGGGATGAATTTGAAAAGCTTTCAAATTCTTTAAATGGAAGTGACAAATTTTATATTGACACAAGAAAAAAACTACAAGCATTAAATAATAATATTGGAAAAGGTATGTTATATACCTTTGTATCAAATGACTCAGACAATTATACATATGTAATTGACGGAAGTGATGCAAATACAGAAATAGGATATAAGCAACCAAAATCTGATTTTTCAGAAGAGGCAAAAAAAGCTTTTGATACAGGTGAAGCACAGGTAAGTAAAATGTATTATGTTGAATCACTTAATAATCATTATATATCAGCTTTTGTTCCAATATTAAATTCTGCTAATAAAGTAGTTGGAGTAGTAGAATATGATTATAGAGGTTCAGACCTTTCAGAAAGGACACATCAATTAACTATAATAATAATTTTAGTTACTCTTGTTTTAATAGGAATTTCTATAATTGTTAGCTATATTGCTTCAAAAATTATGTTTAAGCCAATGGGAGTACTAGTGAAATCAATAAATACTATTGCAGAAGGAGATTTAACTTCACCTATTGATACTTCTAGAAAGGATGAAATAGGTAAAATTAACATTGCACTAAGTAAGACTGTTGAATCATTAAGAGACATGATAGAAAAAATTCAAGTATCTTCCAAAAAAGTTACAGAAGCAGCACAAGGAATTTTAGAAAGTTCATCAGACTCATCAAGTGCTTCTGAGGAATTGACTATATCTACAAATGAAATTTCTTCAATATCAACTGAGCAAGCTACAAAAACACAAAACATAAAAGATGTTTTAGATAGTTTAGATTCCGACATTCAAAATATTTTTACACAAATAAATCATACTGATAAAATCGCATATAAAACATTAGAAGATACTAATAACGGAACAGTAGTAATTAAAAATACTAAGAATCAAATTGATAATATTGAAAGTAGTATCAATAATGTAAATTCAGTTATTACAGAATTAGCGCAAAGCATTAATAAGATACAAGGTATATTAACAACAATATCAAGTATTGCTGACCAAACTAATCTTCTTGCATTGAATGCAGCAATTGAAGCAGCAAGAGCAGGTGAAGATGGAAAAGGTTTTGCTGTTGTAGCCGATGAAGTTAGAAAACTTGCTGTAGAATCAAACGCAGCAGCTAGTGAAGTAGTAGATATAATTGGAGTTATGAATGAACAAACAAATAATGTTCTACAAGCAGTTTCTGTCAGTGTAAATATGACAAAAGAGGGTAAGAAATATACTGATAATGTAAGTGATACTTTTGAAGTAATAAAAAATTCTAATGCAGATATAGAAAACAAAATAGTTGAAATCAAAAATTCAGCTAGCGAAATAGTATCAAACATTGGAAATATAAATGAAAGTATGAACGAAATTGATACAGTGTCAAAAACAATAGATACAAATGCTATGAATTTAGCAGCAGTAACTGAGGAGCAAATGGCTTCATCAGAAGAATTTAAAGCAATGTCTGAATTCTTAAATAGAGAAGCTGAAGTATTAAACGAAAGTATTTCTAAGTTTAAAGTATAGACAAGCATTCACAATCAACAAACATAAAATGCCAGGTGTAAAGGTAATTAAATTATTAATACCTTTTACACCTGGCATTTATTATAAGATACTAATTTTTATAAGTATCTTACTATTTTTTAGTATTATTTGCTATTGGAATTTCTACAAAGCTTTCACTTGTATTAAATGTAAACTTTGTAGTTTTTAAAGGCCTTACAGTGAATTCAGCATCTGTAGATAGTATTATTAAACCTATCTTGTGACCTTTTTTAACAGTATAATCCATTGGCTGCATGTCCAAATTGAATGTATATTCTTGTCCAGGATTTATGGTATCTACACGATAATTTGCTACACGATTTTGTGCATCCATCCAACCACGAGAAATAACTTTATATTCTGTTTTTTCACTATCCATAACAAAGTTTATTATATCATCAGAACCTGCATTACCACCGTATATTATGCCATTAGGAGCTACAACTTCTGTTTCTGTTGTTGGTCTATATTCAGGACCATAGTCTACAAGCATTGCACTTATATTGGCAGTAGGTTTATCTATAGACGCTTTTATAGAAACATTTACAGTTCCACTTATTCTTGTATCTTCAGTAACAGGCTCACTTACATAGGATAAACGATCAGGTCTCTTTGCTTCAGGTTCTTTAGCTATTGTATCTAGCCATTTAGTGAAATCAGGATTTTCTCTATCAAATTGTGATAATGATAAGTCATCAGAAAAAATTTCTTTTAAATCTTTTTTTACTGGACTAAATGTTAATTTACCATTTGTACCATCATTATCAAGATAAAACTTAGTATTTGCTCCTTTTACAGGCCAAGTATCGAAGGTTTCCCATTTAAGGTCTGTATTGCTTTGTATTGTAGCAGTAGGGATATCTTCCATTACATTGTTATCTATATCATAAAGCCAATGAGCAAACCATCTACCCATTATATCATTGTAATCTATTCCTGCTAAATTATTAATGCTCATATGATCCCCTTGATGTAATATAACTTTATGCGGCACATTATATTTTTCAAGCTCTTTCCACAACATATCAAATTGTTTAGTTTTTACATTCCAGTCGCTAAGACCATGAACTAAGAATACGCTTGCCTTTATTTTGTCAGCATTATTTAAGTAATTACGCTCGTCCCAAAATGTATTATAATCTCCTGTGTCACGATCTTGATCAGTTTGCATCTGTTTTATATTCTTTTCAAATAATTCTTTTACTGTAGAGTAATCTTTAGGATCAAACATTCTACTCATGCAATATGTTGCTAATAAGTCAGCATCATCTCCTTGCCAGCCTAAAGCAGGAACAGTTACACCATTTGATCTATAATAATCATACCAGTTGCTTATTGCTGCTACAGGAACTACTGTTTTTAATCCTTCTACTCCTGTTGTTGCTGCAGCTATAGATAATGTACCTAAGTATGAAGTACCTGACATTCCTACACTTCCTGTACACCAGTCTGCAGATACTTCTATATTGTCAGTTTTATTTGTGAATGCTTTAGTTCTTCCATTTAGCCAGTCTATTACAGCAATAGTTGATATTGTTTCATCCACTGAACCAGTACTTGTAATGCCGTCAGAACCTAAAGTTCCTATACCACCGGAAAATACTATTGCATATCCGCGAGGTAAGAAATAATTATACCATTCACCAAATTCAAAAGGTGCAACTCTTCCGTTTCCAGCTTTACCTGAAACTTTTCTTGGAGCAGGAATTGCTTTTTCTACTGGTTTATACTTTATATCTTCATAAGTTATGTTACTTTGTGGACTTACAGTTAAATCTTTATCTACATTATGAGTGATATAAAGGTCATCATTTGTTCCAGGACGATAAGGGCTTACCTCAAATATTGCTGGAACCTTCATTCCTTTTTCAGTTTCAATAGGACGTTTTATCCATACTTCAAGTAAGTCACGTTTTCCATCAAAATCTGTATCTTGTGGTGATTCCACATAAACTTTTTCATAAATAGCCTCATCATGCTTAAAGATAGGTTGAGGCTTTCCGTCAAATACAAGTATTTCTGGTACATCTTTATTTTTATTAAAATCCATCATAAAACCAAATTCTAATAATACTTCAAAATATTCACGACCACTTTTTGTCTTTGCCTTTAAACAATCGTTAAGTGCTTTTGCAAATTCATCATTTGTGAATTTGATTTTTTCAGAAGGATTAAGACCAATAGATTTTGCAAATTTTATTATATTTTTATTTGTAAAATCGCTTCCTTGCTCATATCCTAACAGCTGAAGAACGATCTTATAAAATTCTTCCTCACTTACAGATTTGTTTGGATTAAATTTATCTTTATAAGCTTTTATTAAGCAAGCTTTAGGATTTGCTTTTATATATGCAAGTATATTTCTGTCTTCTATGGAACTTACTAATTTATAATCTAAAAAATTTTCTGTTCCTTTAAATTTTTTAGCTTCATCTTCAAGTCCATTTAATCTTAAAAGTATAGTTGCAACTTGCATTCTAGTAGGTTGTTTCCCTGCATATTCAGATGTTAATCCTTTGCCATCACCTAGAATTAGACCAAGGTTATTCATAGCAGCCATTTCTTCGCTAACGATATTAGTAGATGATTTAATATCATTTGTAGCATATGCAACTGGAGTTACTGAAAACATTAATGTAAAAGTTAATAAAATAGATATAATTTTTTTCATAACTTATCCCCCCCCTAATAAATGTAAGACTTCCTAATTAATTGGCCAGCCTTATTAAATTTTGTCTTGTTTTTCAGTTACTTTTCTAAAAGTTTTTTTATTTTAAGTAAAATTGTTTAAAAAATTTTCACCACCTTCCCTTTGGTAAAATAATGAATACATTCAATATTTAATTATATCATAAAAATATAACCTAATATTGAAATATAGGGATAATTGTAGAAAATTTACCTGGATAATTGTAGAAAAAAAGGATATATTGCCTCTACATGTCTATAGTGGCTGTATTTTTTCACATATTAATCCCTAATTTAAATTTTCGTATAATATAATAAAGGCTTTAAAATTAATTTCTAGCTCTCTAATTTTTACTACATAGTGTTACTGTTTTTTTCTAGTATAATAGAATTTCCAAGGAGCTATATGATTTTAGGAAAGAATATTAGAACCTATATATTTTTCATCTAGTCATCAAAATGATTGGGTGAAAATGGATAAATAATTCACCTATTTGAATTGAAGGAATAAAATGTTACTGAGATAATTTTATTAATGGAGGAATTCCTGTGGGATATTATATTAGAGTAGAATCAGAGGTAAGAATTTACGTAGAAGATATTAACCCAATGGGGAAAAAGGTAATACTTTTTATACATGGTTGGCCTGCAAATCATAAGTTATTCGAATATCAGTTTAATAAACTTCCAGAGATGGGATACAGATGTATTGGAATTGATATTAGAGGTTTTGGTAACTCAGATAAACCTTGGGAAGGCTATGACTATAATCGATTGGCCGACGATGTTCATTGTGTAATTGAAGCACTTGAATTACAAGATATTATACTTGCTGGTCATTCTGTAGGAGGGGCAATTGCTATTAGATATATGGCTCGTCACAAGGGGCATAGGGTATCTAAACTTGCTTTATTCGCTGCGGCAGCTCCTAGTTTTACTAGACGTGAAGATTTCCCTTATGGATTACCAAAGGAAGATGTGACTAAGCTCATTGAGGAAACATATAATGATCGTCCAAAAATGTTACAGGATTTTGGAGATATGTTTTTCTTTAAGTATATAACAAGACCTTTCTCAGATTGGTTTTTCCAACTTGGATTACAGGCAGCAGGATGGTCTACAGCTAAACTGGCAATTTCTCTTAGAGATGAGAGCTTGTTTTCTGATCTCGGAAAAATACATGTTCCTACTTTAATTCTTCATGGTATTCATGATAAGGTTTGTATGTTTTCATTGGCTATTGCTCAAAAGGAAGGAATTAGAAATGCTAAACTCGTACCATTTGAAAACAGTGGTCACGGATTATTTTGGGAAGAACATGAAAAATTTAATAAGGAATTGATAGAATTTATTGAGAGATAAATCTTTTATCATACAGAGAATAATAAAACACGAAGTTTAATGGAAGGACTTCGTGTTTTATTTGATACACATGTTTATAGGTTTATATTAATGAAGAAGTAATATAAATTTTAAAAATAGAAAAGTATTATGGAACTATATTGCGGAAAATCAATCTACTTTTTAATAATGTGGATTAGAATACTATAATAGATAAATTGACAAATAAAATTTGCATGCTTATAATAGGTGTGTAAATATTTAATATTGTAAATTTCAGGTGCCTCATTAGGCTTAATATGGAAACAGGTGAAAATCCTGTACGGTCCCGCCGCTGTATTGGGGAGATTTTATAAGATATGCCACTTCTTATTAGGGGGAAGGTTTATAAGATTGAAGAACCAGAGTCAGAATACATACCTGTAATGAACACTAATAACTCTACGGTTGATAGATAAGGTGTATTAAGGTTTTTGGCATGCAACCATAATATATGTTTATATCAACTTCTCATTTGTTAATGGGAAGTTTTTTATTTTTTATTTTTTAAAATAGTATAAAAAATATTTTAGTTTATTGTAGGAGTTTTAGTGTAGTAATTCAAACTTTATTCATTTTGAAGACGGAGATTATTAAGGATTTATATGAAGCAGATGTTGAAATATTATCAAAACTAAATACTGAAAAAAGTTAAGATTAGTTATATACTATCGTAATATGTAGAAAATTGTTGAACTTTTTCAAAAATTGTGGTAATCTAAAATAGATTTTGTAAAAAAATTATAAATATGGATATTTTTGAAGGTGGTAAATATTATAAAAATATTTACATAATAGAGAATTAGGTGAAAATCCTAAACGGTCCCGCCGCTGTGAAGTGGAGTAATAATTGTTTAAATCACTGTACTACTATTGTATGGGAAGATAAATTATTACAATGAAGCTAAGTCAGAAGACCTGCCTTGTTATATATCTTTACTTTGCGTGAGACAGAGGAGGGAGAGTTATTTTTATTATTAAATAGAAAGTCCTGTACTTCGCATTATAAAGTACAGGACTTTTTTAGTTTATATTAATATTTATTCAAATAGGGGACAAAGGGAGAATTAAAATGAAAAAAAAGAGACTTATAATATTTTTAACTTTTATTATGATTATTAGTTGTTTTGTGGGGTGTGATTCAGCTAAAGAAGCTAATACACAATCTAAATCTGAAATTACTTTTACAGATATAGCAGGAAGGGAAGTTACCATTAAAAAGCCAGTAAAAAGAATTGTTGTAAATAACAGAAGTTTATTTGATTCTCTTTTCGCTGTTGGCGGAGAGGAAATGGCAGACATGATTATTGCAACATCAGGCGGTAATAGAGGAATCGAAGGATTTAATAAGACTTATGGAACGAAATTCCCTAAGTTAAAAGATTTACCTCAAATATCTAATAACGGTGGATATGACGCTGAAAAAATTATTTCACTAAAGCCTGATGTAGTAATGTTGATTAATCAAAAACCTGATCAAAATTTGGAATCATTAGATAAAGTTATAGAAGTTGGAATACCTGTAGTTTGTTTAAGTTATAATATTGAGCCATTAGAAGATAGAGTGAAAAATATTGAAATTATTGGTAAAGTTTTAGACAAAGAAGAACGAGCAAAAGAAATATGTGATTTTATTAGTGAAAAATATGAACTAGTTAATAAGCGTCTGGAAAATATAACTACTCCTGCACCAAATGTTCATCAGTTAACATTTCACGGGGATACTCCAAAATCTTTTTGGAGTTGGGCAATAATTGCTAAGCATGCTGGAGGGCATGATATCGCAGATGATATACCAAGTGGTAAACTAGAGAATGGTGGAACTATTGATCCGGAGTATTTGTTAAAGCGAGATCCTGACATTATAACAATGGGTATTGATGCTTTAGGGTTAGGTGAAAATGAAGAAGAAGCTCAGGCGTATCTTCAAGAAATGATAGCAAAACAATCTGGATGGGAAAATTTATCATCAGTTAAAAATAAAAAAGTATATGCTATATCTTATTCAGCAGCATTAAACTTAGAAACTTTCTATGCAAACATGCAACTTGCTAAGTGGTATTATCCTAAAGAATTTGAGGATATTGATCCAGATGCAACATTAAAAGAGTTTTATGATAAATATATGGTTTTTGATTATAATGGGGTCTGGTCAACGCAACTTAAATAAAATTAAGATATGGAGGAAGACATGATTGCACAAAATAAAGAAGCAATATATATTTACAAAAGCTTAGCAAAGAAAAAAAAGCTAATATTAGTTTTTTTAATTATTGCTATCATAGTTGGATTTTTTGCTAATATCTTAATAGGATCATCAGGCCTCAGCATTTCTGAGGTATTTAGAACTATATTAGGAAAAGCACCAGACGATATGACGAAAACTATTGTATGGGAAATAAGATTACCTATGGCACTGATGGGGATTGTAGTAGGAGCTGCTCTTGCTGTAGGTGGATGTGAGATGCAAACCATATTAAGGAATCCAATGGCAAGTCCATACACATTAGGGATATCTTCAGCTGCGTCTTTTGGTGCAGCAACTGGTATGATTTTAGGAGTTAGATTTATACCGCCATTTACAAATCTTGCTATTCCTATAAATGCATTTTTCTGTACTATGATTGTAGCAACTATGATGTACTTATTTACTAAAAAAAAACATGTTGGGAAGAGTACAATAGTACTCTTCGGAATAGCTCTAAGCTTTATGTTTAATGCTTTAACAGCAGTATTGCAATATATTGCAACGGAACAGGAATTACAAGGGTTTATGTTTTGGTCTTTTGGAGATTTAACAAAAGCAACTTGGGAAAAGTTGTTCATTACAATAATTGTATTATTTTTATGTTTAATTATATTTACAAAAAATGCATGGAAACTAACAGCCTTAAGTTTAAGTGATAGTAAAGCAATAAGTTTAGGGGTGGACGTTCAGAAAATGAGAAGAATGTCAATAGTATTAATTTCAATGCTTTCAGCTACAGCAATATGTTTTGTAGGCACAATTGGCTTTATAGGATTAGTGGCACCACATTTGGCACGAATGTTAGTTGGAGAGGAGCAAAGATTTTTACTACCTATATCTGCATTAATAGGAGGATTAATTTTATCCGTGGCTTCTATTGTAAGTAAAATCATTATTCCTGGTGTGATTATTCCTATAGGAATTGTTACATCTTTCATAGGCGTTCCTTTTTTTCTAGTTCTAATTTTTAAAGGCGGGAGGAATTACATGTGATTGAAATAAAGGATTTAAGCTTTGGATATAGGGAAAATAAGGTTCTAAATAATATTTCTTTGCAGATAAAGCCAGAATTAAATGCAATTGTAGGACCAAATGCAGCAGGAAAATCTACTTTAATGAAATGTATATTTGGACTACTAAAGCCTAAAGGAGAAATTTACTATAAAAAAAAGTTATTATCAGACTATACTCAAAGTGATATAGCTAATTTCATGGTGTATCTCCCACAAGAGGAAGAAGGTACGCCGCAGTTAACAGTGCTTGAAACTGTCCTTTTAGGTAGATTACAAAACTTATCATGGAAAATAGATGATAAAGATTTAAATATTGTAATGCATATACTTGAAGCTCTGTGTATAGATAACTTATCTTCTCGTTATTTAACAGAATTAAGCGGGGGCCAAAAACAAATGGTGTATATTGCACAAGTTTTAGCTAAAGAACCTGAAATATTATTAATGGATGAACCTACTAATAATCTTGATATGCAAAAGCAATTAGAATTTTGTGAATTACTAAGACTCATCATGAAAAAAAAGAAATTAATGATTTTAGTTGTATTTCATGATTTAAATCTTGCTGCACAATACGCTGATAATATTATTGTAATGGATGGAAAAGGAGGTCTATATAGTTCAGGCACACCAAAAGATGTTATCAATGAAAAAATGCTAAAAGATGTGTATGGTATTGAAGGAAGTATTCATATTGACAATTATGGTACTCCTATAATATCTGCAAGAAAATCTATAAGAAAAGTAGAATTTTTAACCTAATAAAAAGTTTGGATATAAGGGACGGTTCATGATTATATTGCTCTATGAGAATAATAATGAACCGTCCCCATAATAAAAAACACCATGCTTAACGAAAGAAGCTTGGTGCTTTAATTAATATATAGATATAGGAAGATTTTTAGTTTATAAAGATAATTTTTTACATAAAAAATATCTAATTAAATCTTTCATCTATTAATTTCAAAAATTTCTTTTCAGTGAGAATTTCATTTGTAACAAAGTCACCATTTATAAAAATACTAAATGTTGTCCAAACTGTAGGTGCATTTTGAGCTTCCTCTACAGTATTAGAGTTAATCAGTTTAAAAGGAATATTTCTTTTATCTGCAATATTTTTTAGTAGTAAAGCGTATTTTTCAGTATATGGACATTGATTTGTATAATATAAGGTTCCCCCTTCTTTATTAGCTACCTTACCCTCTTTGGCACAATCCTTAAATGTGGGCAATTTACTGTTGTCATTAAAATTTAAGCATAACAATTCAAAATAAGGATGCGCTGTATCACAAACCTCAAAGCCTTTATACTTCAAATACTTGGGGTCAGAAAGAAAGGGCATTTTTTCCTTTGATGTAACAATAACAATTCCGTCTTTATTTTGCTTTTTTGTATCATCAATACATTCTTGCAATAACAGGTTTGATATGCCTTGCCCCTTATATTGTCCTGAAACCCAAAGACAATTGATAAACATATAATTTTCAGCATTTACAGGACTCCATGCCTTTTCAGCAGGAATATATTCAATAAAAACTTTACCTCTGACATCAGCTTTTTTAAAAATTAAGCCGTCGCTGAAACGTTCTTTCATCCATGCTTTTTTTGACAACGCACAATTTTCACCTTTTTTATCTGAAATAACGCAGCAAATATGTTCCTCATCTATATTGCTTTCATTTACTGATATAATGTTCATATCACTTCCACCTTTTTAAAGTTGGGAAGAGCTCTTTCATTGAAGTTCGAGCTTCATCCTCGTTTGAATAGGGGTTGCCAGAAGAAACGTAAGGTATACATGATTCAATCATTTCTTCCATTGTTTCATCGGTGGTAAATGCACCTTCTTTATAACAGTAAAGGCAATAATCCTCATTCCTACTTCCATCTGCATTTGTTCCAAAATCCTCACTCTTTATAAGAGGCATTGCACAGCTTTGGCAAAAAATCATATTTCCCATATCAAAATCTCCTCTCAAAATTATTCTTTTATGAATTGATTATAACAATTTTAATATGACAGCAGTGGGTCATATTTGGGAATTATTTGTATATATCCATTATATTTTGAGCTCTTTTTTTAATAATCTCCTTAATAAAATCTGGTTCTAAAACCTCGACAAAATTTCCAAAAGAGAGAATATAACCAATAACCCATTCATCAAAAGGATAATCAATGGTAACAATAAATGTATTATCATCACCATATTCAATTTGATCTTCTTCAAAATCATCATATACCCTGTAGGCTATTTCTGAAGGAAATTTTAATTTTAATGATATCATCTGATTTTGTTTTGAATTATGAGATTCTATTTGTAGATCATTTGGGATTTCTCTAGCGAAAGTTTCATTACATAATTGAATGTTTTTCATTCGTGATATGCGAAATGTGCGAAAATCGTGCTTATTTCTGCAATAACCCTGAACATACCAAGAATGTCCTTTAAAAACAAGACGAAGTGGCTCAATATTACGATTTGTCTTTTCACCATAAGAACTTACATATTCAAAAGATATTACTGTTTTTGTTAATATTGCTTCTTTTAAATATGTAAATTTTGTTTTTTCCTTTGGATGACTTCCCCAATAAGAAAAATCAACTTCTATCCAATTTGTATTTGAAACATTTTTGAACAAGGCGCTTATTTTATTAAGAACACCATCAACATCAGGAAATTTCAAAGCATTAATACTTTGTAGAGCAAAAATAATATCTTTCTGCTCTTTCTCTGATAATAAGGATTTATCAATGGTGTAATTCTTTAATAAACCAATTCCACCGCCATTCCCTTTTAAAGAATATATTGGAATTCCTGCTAAACTTAAAGTATCGATATCTCGGTAGATTGTCCGTGTGGATACATGGAATCTTTCAGCCAACTCTTTTGCTGTTATATGTTCTCTATTTAGAAGTATCAAAACTATTTCTAATAACCTATCAATTTGCATATTCATCACCCGAAATCAGTATAGCATATGAATATGAAATTACATGTCATATTTAAAAAAGTATCGAGATTTCCTCCAGATAATATGGTATTTTATTTTATTTTTAATGTCCTTCTTATAACGGTTCCTTTAATTTTAGACTTTATATTTTTACTTTTTATAATCATGGAATCAATGTCCAGTGGGAATTTAGTTAAAAGCTCATACCCGTTTTTAGTTATAAGAACAGTATCAGAATGTCTATATCCACCAACACCATCAATGTATATCCCTGGCTCTATGCTAATAACCATATTTTCTTTTAGTGGTTCATCATCGCCTAAGGATATGAATGGAGTTTCATGATTGCTAAGACCTATTCCATGACCAGTTCTATGCAATAAGTTACTTTCATAACCGTTTTTTACTAAATATTCTCTTGCAGCTACATCTATATCAGAACATTTCGTACCTGGTTTTACAAGATTCAAGGCTATGTTTCGTGCTTTCATCATATGATTAAAATGAACCAAATCTTCAGTACTAGGATTACCTAAGAAAAATGTTCTTTCACATTCAGAAGCATATCCATTAATTTTATAATATGTCATTGCAACATTTGAACCTTTTATTAATTTATCATCCACATTTGGAATGCTGTGAGGCATAGAGCTTTTAGGGGCAGGCCATACAACAGATGTTAAAGAAGAAAGAAGTGGATCAAAATTCTTTTCTCGAATCAATTGTTTTTGAATTCCATTTGAAAGCATAAACATTTCTAAAACAGTAGCACCTACATATGCATTATTAAAAATTTTTTCCATACCTAAATCAGATATTTGAGCAGTATGACGAATCATTTCAATCTCATATGGAGTCTTAACCTTCCTAATTTCATCAACTAGATTTAAAATAACCATTTCATTTACAACGATTTTATTTAAAATATTATAGCTGATTGTATTTTCAGCACCAACTCTTTTAAAAGGTTTCATTATTAATTCTAGGATATCATACCAATTTTCTCCTTCTGCTGAGGTAGCTTCCCAATAAGACTTTATATCACATTCAATTGTAATCTTAGCTAGATGTTTTTCCTCAAGCTTAGGAGATAGAAATATTGGTTTCCCTTTCGATGGGACAATCATAAAAAAGGCCCTTTCTTCAGGTTTATAAGCCATTCCAGTGAAATATAATAAACTTTCTTCAGCTGTAAGAATATAAGCATCAAGTTTATGTTTTGCCATTTCAGATTGTAAACATATAATTCTTTTAGTAAGTTCGCCTTTCATAATATCAATCTCCTTGTAAATAAATTTTATAATTGTTATATTTATAATAATAATATCCATTTGTGACCGCGGTCACTTTTGGGATAGTATAGCTTTTTTCTATTAGCTTGTCAACTAAGGGGTGAAAAAATTGCAAATTATAAAAACAAATTCAAAAATAACAAAAGGAACAGAAACAAAAAATAAAATTTATCATACTGCTATAAAATTATTTGAAGAACAGGGAATCGATAATGTAAGTATTACTAACATAGTTAAAGAAGCAGGAATATCTAAGGGTGCATTTTATGTACACTATAAATCTAAATTCTCTTTAATAAGAGAATATGTCCATTCATTGGATTTAAATTATGAAGAGTATTTTAAAAGTATTCCTGAAGATACTACACCTTCTGATATGATAATTTTGGTTACAAAAAAAACAAGTGAGGTTCTTAGAAAGGACATCGGATATAACTTAATAAAAAATATCTATCAAGCCATGTTAATACCGGAATTTGAACAGGATGCAAAATTAAATTATAATAGAAGTCTTCCTGGCATTTATAAAGAAATTATTTTAAAAGGAATTGCTAAGGGGGAGTTTAACTCTTCAATTGACGTTGAAAATATAGCACAGCAATTTATTATGAGTATAAGGGGAATGACATTTGAATGGTGTGTTCATTCAGGAGATTTTAATCTAGAAAATGAGCTTCTTAATCATGTAAATTTATTATTAGAAGGACTTAAATTATAGATATTATAAAGATTAGTAGATAGAATACCATAATAGAGGTTTTCTTATTTGCTATTTTTTATAATAAGTTATTTGCTCTATATTAATCTTAAATTGGAAATCAAATTTAATACAACTCCAATAATTTGATTAGTATACCAATAAANNCTTTAATGAATAGGGACGTAGATTTTCAGCAAAATGAAAAAGTATAATTAAAAAATCATGTATAAG
The DNA here is from genome assembly GCF_002455975.1 of Clostridium sp. UBA6640. Taxonomy (GTDB): domain Bacteria; phylum Bacillota; class Clostridia; order Clostridiales; family Clostridiaceae; genus Clostridium_J. The sequence goes on along the minus strand of NZ_DKLM01000014.1, from coordinate 11,129 downwards.
CTTTGCTAATTTATTTAACATATTAGTATAATTCCATCTATAATAGATATAGATGAAGAAAATAGAAATAGGGTCTTTGGTATAACTTACCAGAGACAATTCTTATATTTACAATGGATTATTAATTAAAATAGATGGTACAATATAATATAAGCTTATTTATAAAAGATGTATTGGCATATATGAAATATTAATGAGGAGATATATATGAAACATATAACTTTTGAAGATATAAAAAAGAATAAAGAATTTCAAACCTATATCCAAAAAGGTGATGAGTTACTTGGAGTGCTGGGATATACTGAACATTCTTTCGTTCATGCAGGAAAGGTTGCCTATACTGCAGATAGTATATTGCATAGTTTAGGGTATAGTGAAAGAGAAAGAGAACTTGGAAAAATAGCTGGATATACTCATGATATTGGTAATATGATAAATAGAATTGATCATGCTCAAACAGGTGCTATATTAGCTTTTAATATTTTAACTAGAATGGAAATGCCACCTGAAGAAATTGCCACCATAGTTTCCGCTATCGGAAATCATGATGAAGGTACAGGTCAACCTGTAAATACAGTATCTGCAGCATTAATATTAGCAGATAAAACTGATGTTAGAAGAAGTAGAGTAAGAAACAGGGATTTTGCTACTTTTGACATTCACGATCGCGTAAATTATGCAGTTGAGGAGGCAAAGGTTAAAATTAATTCTGAAAAAAGAATTGTTTTATTGGAAATGAAAATTGATATTACTATTTCTTCTTTAATGGAGTATTTTGAGATATTTTTAAATCGTATGATGATGTGTAGAAAGGCAGCAGATTTTTTAGAGGCTAAATTTGAATTAGTGATAAATGGTACCAAATTACTATAAGTATTAAAATTTACTAAAACACAAAGATTTAACTTCATAATATAAAGATATAAATGCGTTAGTAGAAAGAATTAATATCTTGAACTAACGCATTTTCATTAATGTAAATAAGATAAATGTGTAACTTTAAAGCATGATAATACGTATTTATATTTGAGATAAATAGATAATCAAAGTGGATACTAAAAAAATTATATAATATCGTAATATATAAGGAGGAGGTGAAGTAATGGTCAGACTTCTCAATATTTTTAACAGGGAAAAGACATTAGAGGAACGAGTGAAAGATATACAAAAGGGTAATGAAAAGGATAAAAATAGTCTAATTGAAGAGTATATTCCTTTTATAAAAAAAGTGCTTAGTAGTGAATTAGGAGAATATATTGAAGTAGAAAATAATGACGCCTTTAGTGTAGGATTAATAGCATTTAATGAGGCTATCGAAAAGTACGATGGAAAAAGAGGCAATTTTTTAACCTTTGCTTCCATGGTAATAAAAAGTAGATTAATAGATCATCATCGAAGTGAGGCTAGAAAACCAAAGGAAGTTTATATTAGTGAGTTAAAATGTGATGATGAGAATTATGGTTATAATGAAAATATTATAGCAATAGATAGTTTTGAAAAGAGAGTTGAAATTAGGTGTGACATCGCTCTTCTAGTTAAGGAGATGAAAGGATATGGGGTTTCTTTAGATGAATTGATAAAGGAATCTCCAAAACATAAAGATACCAGAATTGTAGCTATAAATATTGGAAAATACATATTTGAAAAGGATTATTTAAAAGAAAAATTTTTAAAAACTAAGAATTTACCAATTAGTGATTTGATTGAAGAATTATGTGTATCTAAGAAAGTTATACAAAGAAGTAGAAAATTTATTATAGTAATAGTATTGATTTTGAACAGTAATTTAGATACATTAAAGGAATATATTTTCGATAGCAAAGGGTGTGAATTAAGTGATCTACAAAGGCATTATAATAGAGATTTATTATGATAGTATAGTTGTAATTGCTGAAGATTGTACTTTTAAAAGGATAAAGAAAAGCGACGGTTTAGAGGAAGGAATGGAGATATATTTTGAAGATAGAGACATTATTAAAAACTCAAACTTTACTATTAGAAATATTTCTAAGGGAGTAGCTGCTGTTTTTATTTTTGCAGTTACTTCTTTATATGTTTTAGGGTTTTGGAATGAAAATAATAAATCAATAGCTCTATTAGCTGTAGATATAAATCCAAGTGTTGAGATAGAAATTAATAGAAATTATCGTGTGATAAAAGTTTTAGCACTTAATGAAGAAGCTTCAAAACTTCCTCTTGAGGATTTGAAAAATTATCCATTAATAGACGCTTTAGAAGAGATTGTAGAAAGAGTAGAAACGGCAGGATATCTTAGAAAAGATGAATCAAACCGAGTAGTGGTAACATCAGTAGAATTAGAAAGCAATGATGAAGGTGATAAAAACTTAGATAATCTTATAATGGAAGGAAAGAAAAAAATAGAGGAAGTCTCTAATGAGAGAGGGCAGCAGATTGAAGTTGTTACAATAAAATCAGATAGAGAAACATTAACTAAAGCGAAAGAAAAAAACATTTCAGTAGGCAAGATAGAGATCCACAGAAAAATGGACGATAAAAATAAAAATCAGAATCAAGATAAGAATGAGATAAGGGAATTAAAAGGTAAAAAATCAGAGGAATCTATAAAAAAAGTTGAAAAAAATGAAAAAGTTAAAGAAAGCAATAATAAGAATAAAGTTCATGAAAATAATCTTATAAAAGAAGAGAAAGAAAATAACAAGAATAAAAAAGGGAACGAAAATAGTAAGGATAAAAAAGACAAGGAAAATAATAAGAATAAAATGAGGAATGAAAACAGTAATAATAAAAAAGGGAATGAAAACAATAATAATAATAAAACAGGGGAAAATAATGGTAATAAAAAAGGGGATGAAAATAGTAAGGATAAAAAAGATAAGGAAAATGGCAACGATAAAAAAGAAAAAAATAAAAAGCCAAAGAAAACATAATTTGTAGTTTTTTAATTGAAAAAATTGATAAATATTTCATATGAGTTATCTAAAAAAAATGAATAATCATAATTTTATAATATAAAAAAGCAGGTAAGCGAATATGAAGCCTTACCTGTTTTTCTTTGAAAGTTTTTTATATTTTACTCTTCACATTATCTCTCGTAGAATTTAAAATTAAGAATGGCAGATGGAGTCATGGCTAAAATTCTACAATTAACGATTTTAAAATTTCTTAGAACAAGTTTTATTTTAGAAGTTTACTAAGGATAAATTTCTTTGTAAATTTGTATTTTAAATTATTAACTTTTAATTTCTAAGGATTTAAGCTGTTTTCATAGAAAATTTATTTTCTAGAGTTATTCTAAGCTTTTATATTAGACATTATATAATAATATATTTCAAAAGTTTAGAATTTCTTTAGAATTAGTTTAGAAAAACTATAGGTGCTTCATTTAAAATGAATTAGAGGAAAGCTTTTCTAATTTTGTATAAGGGAGAGGGTTAAAATGAAAATTAAAAAGAGGACTGCTATGATTACAAGCTTTACTTTAGGACTAGTAATGTTTGCAACAACAGCCATGGCAGAAATATCATCTAAGAGTGGATATGATCAAATGAAAGATGCATTTAAATATTCAGCAGAAAGTTTTTCGGATAGACTTTCAAATTATACCATTGATATTTCTATGAATATAAAGGATAATGGCAAGGTTATTATTTCTGATAATACAGTAGCTAAATTAGATGCAACCAATAAAGCAGAAGAAAACTATAATACTGAGATTAGAGGAAATAAAAAAACAGAATATTATTCTTATAGTGATGAGAATGTTAGAATTACTGCTAATGATGATAAGAGCACTTACTATGTAAGTGAATATGAAAGTCCAATTGATAAAACAGTTTTTGATAATCCTTTTAAAATGGAGGAAGCAGGCGATATTGAAAAGATTGCAGATGCAATTGTAGGAAATTTAAAGGATTATGTTGTAGTAAATGAAAAAGCAGAGGGAAGTAAAGAATTATCTGGTTCTATAAAAGATGCACAAATACCTGCTTTAATAAATGCAGTCACATCTTATATGATAAAGAGCAGAGATGTATTTGGTTACGATTCTAGAGAAGAACAAATTATGCCAACAATCACTAAAGATGCATATGTAAAAGAAATTGATGGTAAAATGGTTGTAGATAAAGATGGATTAGTTCAAAATCTTATTGGCACAGCAACTATTTTTGGAAAAGATGAACAAGGAAAAGAGCATACTTTAACTGTTGAATTACTTGTTAAGGTATCTAATGTTAATTCTACTGTTGTGAGTAAACCAGATTTATCTGGAAAAAAAGTGGAGAAGAATATAGTATCTAATAATGAATATAAGTTAGAAAAACCTGAGATGTATTTAGGTAAGTATAAAAGTGATATTATTATAAAAAAAGATGGTAAGTTCCAAAAGATTGGAGAAAGAATTATAAATATTACACATTCTGACGATAAATCTATTGGTGGAACATATCATCAGGAATATGCAGAAGGTTATAAGGATTACGAAGAAAAGATATCAGATATGAAATTTGATGCTGAATATAGAGAAGACGCTTATTATCATGCTGAATTTAATGTTGAAGGATCTTCGAATAAAGGTTATATAAGTCTTAATGTAGGAGAATCTAAATTCCATTTTGGAATGCCAACAGATGATGGGCAGTGGTATGATGGTCAATTTAATAGAGTATTTGAATAGCAAACAGCTCTAATTAATAGTTTATATTTAATTTTAAGTGTAAAAAAATTTGAGAGTTGAGAATTATATTATTTTAAATAAATTTTCAACTCTCCACTATTGTCTAAATAAAAATTTATGACAATTTTAAAGGGGGACTAAAGTTGGAGAAGGTTATTGAAATAAATAACTTAAATAAAGTTTATAAAAATGGCAGGGGAATAACTAATATCAACCTTGAAATAAATAGGGGGGATATCTTTGGATTCTTAGGACCTAATGGAGCAGGAAAAACTACTGCAATGAAAATTATGACAGGACTTATAAAGCCAGACAGCGGTGATGTGAAAATTTTAGGATATAGTGTATTAGAAGAATTTGAAAAATCTATGGAAAAAGTGGGATGTATTATTGAAACAGCGGAATCTTATAAATATTTCACTGCTTATGAAAATCTTAAACAATTTTCAAGATATTATAAAGATGTGGATGATAAGAGGATTGATGAAGTTTTAGAACTTACAGGGATTGAAAAATTTAGAAATGAAAAATCAAAAAGATTTTCTCTTGGAATGAAACAAAGACTTGGAATTGCAGCAGCAATACTATCTAGACCTGAAGTTGTTATTTTGGACGAGCCTTTAAATGGACTAGATGTTGAAGGAATGATTGATATAAGAAATCTTATAAAAAAACTTTCAGAAGAAGAAAAGACAACATTTTTTATATCAAGTCATCTTATTCACGATGTTGAGCTTACATGCAATAAGATAGGTGTACTTTATAATGGTAAAATGCTCAATGTAGATACCACCAAAAATATATTAAGTAATTACGCTAATCTAGAAAACTACTTTATAAGCGAGGTGGAACGAAATGGTAGAATTTAAGGCTGCTGTAATCAATGAAATGGAAAAGTTATATAAAAAGAAAAAAATTTTAGTTGCAGCAATAATATCATTAATTTTCATTGTAATAGGACAACTTACTATTATTGGCTTAAGAAGTGGATTTGGTTTAAGAGGTACTTCTAGTATGGACTTCCCAATATTAGTACTTTCTATAATAGTCAATACTATATTACCGCTTTTTACTGCCCTTGTTGCTATAGATAGTTTTTCAGGAGAATTTTCTCAAAACACTATGAAAATTGCCATTACAAGACCAATTACAAGACTAAAATTTTTTACTGCTAAAATAGTAGCCATAATGTTTTTTGTATTAGTTAATCTTTTATTTGTAATGATATTTTCAACTATTGTAGGAATAACTTTTAATTCAAGTTCTTTTACCATGCAGGGAATAATTAGAATACTTGTATCTTATATAGTTACTGCATTGCCAATGGCAGTTTTAGTACTGTTAATTGTAGTCTTTACTAATATAATAGAAAATGGAACAGGGGTGTTTTTCTTATCAGTGTTTGTTTTTATTGTTTTTAAAATAGCGGAAATCATCTTTTCACAATACTCAGGACTGTTTTTCACATCAATGTTTAAATGGTATAATTTATGGATAATGAGTAATTTCCCATTTTTAAAGATTTTCCGTCAGCTTATGATGATGAGCAGCTATGGAATACTACTTTTTACACTGGGATATTATTTATTTGATAAAAAAGACTTTTAAGGTGAGTAAATGGGTATAAAAAAACGATTAATAATATCTAATACTATAACAGCTATAATTCCACTGATTATAACTGTTATAACTGTTTTTAGTTTCTTGTCTGTTTCTTCAAAGATTTTTTATAAGCAGCATGATTATAATGAACTTAAAGATGGAATGGTTATAAGAACTAAGCTTGTAGACATTAGAAATAATATAATAAAGCAAAATATTGAAAATGTCGAAGATGCTAAATTTCAAGAAAAATTATTACACGAACTTTCAAATCTAAATGGTAAATTTATAATTCTTAAAGATAATAAAGTTATAGCTGCACCTAAAGATATCAGTAAATTCGACATAGAAAGAACTAAAGAATTACTAGAAGAAAAGGTAATAAACAAAAAAGCTGTAATTAATAATGTTCATTATTTACTTGAGTTTATAGAATTGAATTTAGACGAGGAATCTAATAAAAATATAATATTATTAGCTCCTATAGGAGAAGAAATAAATATATTAAATAAACTTATAATTATTGCTATTGTAGTTTATATAATATCTTTTATTATAATTAATATAATTATGTCTTACCTTTTTTCTGAGAGGATAGTAAAACCTATAAATTTTTTAAAAGAAGCCACTAATGAAATTAGCAAGGGAAATTTAAATTATGAGATTATCGAAGACGGTGATGATGAGATAAGGGAATTATGTCGTGGTTTTGAGGCCATGAGAGTGCAGCTTAAAGATTCTGTAGTTATGAAAATTAAGTATGATGATAATCGTAAGCTGCTTGTATCTAGCATTTCTCATGATTTAAAGACTCCAATAACATCAATAAAAGGCTATGTAGAGGGAATCTTAGATGGTGTAGCAAATACATCCGAAAAAAGAGAAAAATATTTAAAAACTATTTATTCAAAGGCAGAACATATAGACCATATGATTGATGATTTGCTTTTATATTCAAAGCTGGATTTAAAGCAGCTTCCATTTAATTTCGAAAAAGTAGATATTGCTGAGTATTTAGATTTTTGCATATATGAAAGTGAGCCTGAACTTATAAAGCATAATATAAAAATAAGATTAAATAACGACTTCGATTCTTCAAGATATGTTATGATGGATAGAGAGAGAATGAGAAGAGTTATTTTAAATATTATAGAAAATTCACGTAAATATATGGATAAACAGCAAGGTGAAATAAATGTAAATCTTAGAGAAACAAGTTCAAGTATTATAATGGAGATAAGAGATAATGGTGCTGGAATAGATAATGAGGATGTCACCAAAATCTTTTATAGGTTTTATAGAGCAGATTCTGCAAGAAGTGAAGCAAAAGGAAGTGGGTTAGGACTTGCAATTGCAAAGCAAATTGTAGAAGGTCACAAGGGGAGAATATGGGCAATTAGTCACGGTGATAAAGGGACAAGTATCTTGATATCTCTAGGAAAGATAATATAAAATAATAAGATTAATATTTGGAGGTTTCAAGTATATGAAAGAAATATTAATAGTAGAAGATGATTTGAGTATTGCTGAACTTCAAAAAGATTATTTAGAGATATCTGGATTTGAAGTGGATATTTGTACTGATGGTGTAAAGGGATTAAATGCAATAAAAGAAAATAGCTATGATTTAATAATTTTGGATGTTATGCTTCCTAAAATTGATGGTTTTGATATATTAAGAACTATTCAAGAAAATAAGGATATACCAGTTTTAATGGTTTCTGCTAAAAAAGAAGAAATTGATAAAATAAAGGGGCTAACATTGGGAGCAGATGATTATATAACTAAACCTTTTAGTCCAGGTGAGTTAGTTGCCAGAGTTAAATCTCACCTTCAAAATTATGAGAGAATGAGAAATAAATTTAGTAATAAAACAAATAACAATATTATAACAATAAGAGGTCTTAAAATACTTAAAGATTCAAGACAGGTGTTTATAAATGAACGAGAAGTTAATTTAGCGCAAAAGGAATTTGAACTATTATTATATATGGCTGAAAATCCTAATAGAGTATTTGGAAAAGATGAACTTTTTGAAAAAATTTGGGGGCTTGATTCTCTTGGGGACAACGCTACAGTTACAGTACATATTAGAAAAATACGAGAAAAAATCGAATCAAATCCATCGGAACCACAATATGTTGAAACACTGTGGGGAGTTGGATATAGAGTTAGGGTATAAATTTAATTCACAATTCACAATGCACAATTATGGTTGAAATTATTTTTAATCAAAATAATTTCTTTAATTTATATTAATTAGCAATGTAATTGCTAGTTGCCGTAGGGGCGAACAGTGTTAGCCATTTTTTACGTCATTATATATTTTCGCAAAGGAATAAAAATATGTAGCATAATTAATTTTATACTAAAAACAAAAAATCTACTCCGTAGATTATGCGTTTTCTACTTCGCAAAGTTATTACAGATTTGACTTTTTATAATTTTCTATAGAATAAAAAAAGTTGTTACTTAAATTTTTAAATAACAACTTTTTTATTATTACTTTAAATTATAGATTTTTTATTTCTTCTAATAAGCTTATAGCTGCTTTTTTAGGACCGTCTTTTTCCATACCAGTTATGCCTAATTTAGTTCTTAATTGTCCTACTTTAACTCCAGATTGGTAGAATTTATTAAAATATTCTACTAATAATTTTTCTGTGTCTTCCATTTTTTGTGCCGGCCCAAATGGATTTGCAAAGTAAGTTTTTACTAATCCTTTTTCTGTAGTAGTTCCTTTAGCCATTCTTGCTCCATCTCTAAAGGTATCTAATGCAACCTCAATATCTTTAAAGAATTCAAGATTTTCGCCTTCTGATTCATAGTTATTAGCATATAAGAATAAATCTATTGGATATTCTGTAGTAATTTCTTTATAGCTTGCTACAGGTATAACTAACCTAGCATTTACCTTATCTGGATTCATAAAAATACTTCTATCTATTTGTTTAAAAGCATATCCAGTGTCTAAATCATCTAATCTTACAAAAGCCCCTATTTCCGTTCCTGATCCTACTGGTTTTTCATCTTTGTTTAATTTAACTACACCCATATCATCAAAGATTATAGTCATATCACTTATATAATCTTCGCTCAATTCTCTAAAGGCCTCTAAACTTTCAGATTTTCCTGCACCGCTATCTCCCATTATTATTACATTAGCAGTTTTATTATTTTTGGTTACTATATTAACCATAGCGCCGTGTATTGGTAAATATCCTCTTTTTATCATTATTAAATTATGAAGAGTCAGTGTCATTTTTTTCACATAGCCAAAGTAATCTATGGCTTCATTATAGTTTACATATCCTAGCATAATATCATTTTCTTTGTCATCATAGAAAACTGTTTGTATTTTTTCATTGTCATCTCTTGCTCCAAAGGCATATACTATATCTGGTTTTTTATCTCTATATTCTTCTTCAGTAGCTATTTCAAACAAGTTACATAAAGTTACTCCAAGAGCCATAAAATCTCTATGGAAGTATATATAGGCTAAAAGTGTTCCTACTTTTGCTGGATAACAAAACCAGTGGTCTGAATTTATTCTACAACTTTTTAATGGATTATGAAAAGTTTCTTCAAACACACCATCTCGTGTATTCTTTTTAGGATAAGTTATAAAAGGTGGATCTAATAATATGGATTCTATAAAAGGAATATTTTTTAAAACTTCATAATCATTTGGCATATTCCAGTTAGAATTATTTAATATTAGACCTGCATTACCTCCTGCAGGTAATTGTCTATATATTCTTGGTTTTTCACCTAAAACATTTTCTTCCATTTTTCTATAAGTCTTTAATATAAGGTTAGAAAAATTATTATTTGCATCTATAAAACTAACATTTTGAAGGCCATCTCCAATTTTACTATTTTGAACTATAGTATATCTTTCAAGTTTTCTCCAAAAGTTATATAAATCTTCTATCAATAAAATGAACTTATCTTTGTTTCCTAACAACTTTTCATATTTATCTTCCAGCTTTTTTACTTCTTCTGCATTTAAAACCATGAGCAATTTAAATACATTAGTAATATCCTCTAACAATATATCAGTATCATCTACATTCATAGTACTGTCTAGATACTTATATACATTAGTTTCTTTTCTTTTTATTTTTTCCATATAGGCTGACAAAATTCTTTTGAATCCATAACTGCTAAATACTGCTTCCGAAGTATCACAATATTTTGCTGTAAAATTTATCATAGCTTTTCCTGTGCTTAGAGAAAATTCTTTTTTCATTCTGCTACCTCCAATGTGCAATGTAAAATTGATGTTTCCTGCAATTTAACTAATTGAGTATCATTATAACATACAAAATTGAAATTTGTACAGTAGTTATCATTCATTTTATGAAAAATTATATAAAATGTTAAATTGTTTCTTGTTATGTATATTTCCATATAGGTGACATCTTTATGTATAGATCCCTCATATTTTTGTTAATCATAATTTATGTAAGTAACTTTAAATAAGCTTTAATAATCAGCCATATTTCCTAGGCTATATTTTTATTATAGATATTTCTTCAATATCTATAATAGGTTGAAATATTATATTATAAAGGGATGACTTTTGCTTTTATTTATTCAGTGACTTATAAAAAAAATTATTTGATTTATATAAAGTAGAAGTGAAGATAAGTGAGGCAGGATTTAGACAAATTTGGAGGTCTGTATTTTGCATTGTGAATTGTGAATTGAAACACTTAAGGGCGCAGTTATATTGGGCTATATATCGATTTTAAAGGTAGTTTATTTATATAGATGTACCACTTCTAATTTTGATCTATCCCTGAAAACAATTAACATTTATTGGTGCTGATACTAATACTACTAAGTTCACAATTCACAATTGTGG
>NZ_DKLM01000078.1 GCF_002455975.1 Clostridium sp. UBA6640 | reverse complement strand
TATTTGCTGACGCAAAAGAAAAACATGGCATGAGATTTACTCATTTAAGAGGTTTGGCTAAAGTTAAGATGGAGGTCACGCTTATTTTCTCATGCATGAATTTAAAAAAGCTAGCCAATAGGCTGTGGAATAGAAGACGTAATTCTTCTCGTCTCTATACTTTTATTTGCAAAGTATATTCAAATAACCAGAAATTTACCATTAAAATTCCAAAAGGCATGTTCTCAGTCATGAGAATATGCCTTTTGTCTACAGTCTGAAGAACCATGTTTTTCATGGTTCTTTTTACTCTTCCTCTTCAAAACTATCTAAACTTGGAATTTCTTCTATGTTTCCAAAGTCAAAATGTTTTAGAAACTCATCAGTAGTAGCATATAAGTTAGGTCTTCCTACAACTTCTTTTTTTCCCGTTTCTTTAATTAGATTTTTTTCTATAAGGGTGTAAATTGCTCTATCACTTTTAACTCCCCTAATCTCTTCAATTTCTACTCTTGTAATTGGCTGTTTATAAGCAATTATAGCTAAAGTTTCTAGTGCTGCTTGAGATAAGGATTGTCTTACATTAGTTTTAAGTAATTTTTGAATATGCTCGGAGTTTTGGGGCTTAGTTACAAATTGATATTCCTTATTATTTTTTATTATTTTAATTCCCCTTACTTCATCTTCTCTATACAATTTCATTAGTTCTTTCATTAGCTTTTCTGTATAATCTACAGAACACTCTATTATAGATGCTATAGTATTTACACTTAATGGATCTCCACTAACATAAAGCAATGATTCTATGATAGAATAATACACTTTTTTATGAGACACTTCTTCTATTTCTAATTGATTATTATCATATTTACTCACTATCCTCTATCCTTTCTATGTATATATCATAAAAATTTTTTTCTTGTATAACCTTCACCGTTTTCAACTTTATCAATTCAAGCAACGCTAAAAAAGTAACAATAACCTCGGTTTTACTTTCATATTTACGAATAAGCTTTGTAAAATAAAGTTTTGAATGAGAGGATGCCAAATTCTTTAATTCTTCCATCTTATCTTCAATTTTAAAAGTTTCTATTTGAATCTTCTCTTGGAAATTTGAACCCACATTCATTTTGTTTATGTAATTATTTATTAGCTCATTATATAAATTATACAAATCCAACATTGTTATATTCTTAAGCAAATCTAATGGATTTGCTTTTTTACTACTTTTCTCTTCAATTATTTCTGGTTTTTTGCTAAATACCGCTCCTGTTTCCCTTTGTTTAGACGCTAAAAATTCAGAAGCTAATTTATATTTTTTATACTGAACTAACTTTTCAATAAGTTCCTTAGCTGCATCTTCTTCATTTTCATTTTCTTCAACTTTAGGCTTAGGTAATAAAAGCTTTGACTTAATTTCAATAAGTGTAGCAGCAATAACAATAAACTCTGAAGTTATTTCTAAATCCATTTCCTTCATATCATTTAAATATTGTAAATACTGGTTTGTTATCTCCATTATTTTTACATCATAAATATCCATTTCATTCTTTTTAATTAAATGTAATAATAGATCAAAAGGACCTTCAAAGTTAGTTATTTTAATACTTAATGCCATAAAAATACTCCTTTTTTATATTAGGCATCTTTTAAAAAATAACTAGTCATTATGCTAAATTTTACACATCATATTTTATCAAAAAAATAATGATATTAGTTCTATTAGCAGAATCTAATTTCTCATTTGATAAAAAGTATTTCTTTCATTTTAACTTTAACTAATTATTTTATTACAGTGCCTTAAGCTATATTTTACTATTCAGCGTGAACTGCTACCACTTACTTTGCTCAAATGGTAGCTTCGTGACCAATGCTCCTATTAAAGTAAGTTTACCCACGATCAAAAGGTCTAGCCAACCTCGTTATAGTAGCAAATTACGTTACTAATTTCAGTAGACTTTTACTAGCATTTACATCTCTATCATGGTGAGAACACAATTCAGGCAAGTCCATTCTCTAAGTGCTAGATTTTTACTTCTTCATTATAATAAGTTCAAAATTTATTATTTTTTAATAATATAATTGAAAAATTCCCAGACTCTGCTGAGAATTCACTGTAACAGTATATTGATTAGTATTATTAATCCTCAATTATATAAAAACACACTAATTTCTAAAATAATTTCTCTCTAGTATTATAGCATCTTTATGGCTAAAATTCATTATTAAAGTAAAAATCCTAGGTNNACCTAGGATTTTTACTTTAATATTTTAAATTGCTTTATCAAATAAGTCACAAATACTATTTTTAATATTTTTAAAGAATTCAGATTGTTTTGCTTCCCTATCACTATATAACTCTACTTTCCCTAATAACTTATCCCCTACATAAACCTCACAATGTCCTACAATGTCACCTTCTTTATAGTGCTTTCTTGTGGTATCTATAGTAGCTTTTTTCACTATTTCCTCTTCACTATTTTTCTCCATTGTTACTTTTAAATTGTCTTTAGCTTTGGCTATAAAGAAGTTATCTCCTTTTTTATTTAGAGCTACTCTTTCGATTTCTTCATCTTTTCTAACTGCATCTTTGCTTTCAAATTTGGCAAATCCATATGTCATAAGTTTACTTGCATCCGCATTTCTTATTTTATAAGTTGGAGAACCCATAATGATTGCAAGCATTCTTACATTATTTCTTACAGCTGTTGCAGAAATGCAATATTTCGCTTCCTCTGTAAATCCTGTTTTTAGTCCATCGCAGCCTTCATAGAATCTTACTAATTTATTATGGTTTACTAATTCTATTGGACTTTTACGACCTTCACTTATAGTTTCCATATAGATTGAAGAATACTTTAATATGGTAGGATGCTTTAATAATTCCATAGACATAATAGCAATATCATTTGCAGTAGTTAAATGTCCATCAGCACTTAGCCCTGTGCAGTTTCTAAAACTTGTATTTTTCATTCCTAACTCTTGTGCCCTTTTATTCATCATTTCAACAAAAGCTTCTTCTGTACCACCTATTTGTTCTGCCATTGCTACTGCAGCATCATTTCCAGAAGCAATAGCTATACCTTTTAATATCTCTTCAACAGTTCTAACTTCCCCTTCATCAAGTATCATACTGCTTCCACCCATAGATTTTACCTTAGCACTACAAACAATTTTATCATCTAATTTAAGCTTACCAGAATCTATAGCCTCCATTGCTAATAACATAGTCATAATTTTTGTAACAGATGCTGGAGCAAATTTCTCGTTAGGATTTTTTTCAAAAATCACCTTACCACTAGAAGGTTCAATTAATACTGCTGATTTAGCCTCAACCTCTACAGCATTTGTAGCTGCTTCTTTATTTATTTTATCCTCAGCTTTTACTGGAATAACTAAGAACTGGCTTAATAATGTAAAACTTAATAATAAGCTCAATAGAGTTTTTTTATTTTTTTTCATTGTTATCCTCCTTAAGTAAAAATTATCTAAACTTATTTTTACCTAAAATAAGAATATTATCACAGAATTCACTAAAATTTATATAGTATAAAAAAATATTGTGTAAAATTGATAAATTTCTAATATAACCTTAAATTATATAATAGAATTTCGCCCCTTATTTTATCTAAGCTTATTTTAAAAAATAAAGCTTTCTGCACAATACAGAAAGCTTTTTATCTATTTTATTACATCATATATTAACGGTATATTATCTTCATAATTTGAAGAGATAACATAATTACTAATTACTCCAGCTTTAGCTTTTTCTATATTACTTTCATCATTGGAATGAATATATGCTAAAACTTCATTTTCTTCAACTTTATCTCCTCTTTTTTTGTTTAAAACAATTCCTACAGCTAAATCTATTATTGACTCTTTAGTTGCTCTACCTGCACCAAGTTCCATAGCAACTATCCCTAATTTTTCAGCATGTATTTTTTCAACAACCCCAGCTTTAGGACTTAAAACTGGTATTACATATTTTGCTTTAGGAAGTTTTGAAACATCATCAATTACAGATTCATCTCCACCTTGAGCTTTAACAAATTCCTTAAACTTCTCTAAGGCTTTACCATTTTTTATTACTTCTTTAAGCATTTCTCTTGCTTCATTTTCATCTTTAGCTTTTTCTGCTAAAACTACCATATGGCTGCCTAATGTTAAACATAATTCTTCTAAATCTTTAGGACCATTGCCTTTAAGTGTATTTATAGCTTCTTCAACCTCTAATGCATTCCCTATCGCTAGACCTAACGGCTGATCCATGTCTGACAATACTGCTATAGTATTTCTATTAACAGACCTTCCTATTTTAACCATCTCAGTTCCTAATTCACGAGCATTTTCTACTGTTTTCATAAAGGCACCTTCTCCAACCTTTACATCTAAAACGATACAATCTGCTCCAGAAGCTATTTTCTTGCTCATTATACTAGATGCAATTAATGAAACATTGTCTACTGTAGCAGTAACGTCTCTTAGTGCATATAGTTTCTTATCTGCTGGTGCTAGATCAGCAGTTTGACCGCCTACAGCAATTTTAATGTTATTAACATTACTTATAAATTGTTCTTCTCTCATAGCTACTGAAAAGTTTTTGAAAGTCTCAAGTTTATCTATTGTACCACCAGTATGTCCTAAACCTCTTCCTGACATTTTAGCTACTGGAATATCAAGCGCTGCAACCATAGGTGCAAGTATTAATGTAGTTGTATCTCCTAGTCCACCAGTACTATGTTTATCAACCTTAATTCCTCTTATAGGGTTCAAATCTATGATATCTCCTGAATTAACCATAGCCATAGTTAAATCAGCAGTCTCTCTTGCATTCATTTTTTGAAAATATATTGCCATAAGCATAGCTGACATTTGATAATCTGGTATTGTTCCTTTAGTATAGTTATCTACTATAAAATTTATCTCTTCCGTACTTAATTCCTCATTATTTCTCTTTTTTAATATTAAATCGTACATTCTCATAGTATATTATTTCTATCGTGCACAATAAAATTTTATGCAGAGTAGAAATATTCCACCCCCTTAAGTTATATGTTCTTTATTATTTCCTTTACTAAGGATATAAAATTGCTCATTGCTCTCTAAAGTTTTTTAGTTAAGCATTTCCTTCAGTATAAAGGAAGTGCTTAACTAATTTAAATTACATTCTTGATATTATTTCTTTAACTAATTTAATAAATTGTGATTTTACTTTAGCAGAAGTTTCTATTACTTCCTCATGATTTAATGGCTGATCTAATATTCCTGCTGCCATATTTGTTATACATGATATTCCTAAAGTTTTTATTCCACAATGACTAGCAGCAATAGCTTCTGGAACTGTTGACATTCCAACTGCATCAGCTCCTAAAATTCTAGCCATTCTTACTTCTGATGGAGTTTCGTAAGTTGGGCCTGAGAACATCATATATACTCCTTCTTGTAATTTTAAGTTTAGGTCACTACTAACTTCATGAGCTAACTTAACATATTCTTTTGAATATGCTTCTGACATATCAGGGAATCTTGGTCCAATTTTGTCATCATTTTTTCCGATTAATGGACTATTTCCACAGAAATTAATATGATCATTAATAATCATTAGATCTCCTGGTACAAATGAAGTATTTACTCCACCAGCAGCATTTGTAACTATTAATGATTTAACTCCTAAATTTTTCATTATGTATATAGGTAATGTTAAAGTGCTTATATCATATCCTTCATAATAATGGAATCTACCTTGCATCATTATAACATTTTTACCATTAAGCTTTCCAACTACAAATTGTCCTGCATGACCTTGTACTGTAGATACTGGTAAATTAGGTACTTCAGAGTACTTTATTACAGTTCTTTCCTCTACTGTATCTGCCATATCACCAAGTCCTGAACCTAATATTACTCCAATTTCAGGCTGAAAATTTAATTTACTTTTAATGTAGTCCACACTTTCCATAACTATTTTAATATCCATATTAATTCCTCCTAATTCGTTAATAGGCCTTTAAAGCTTTCACCTTTAAGTTCATTTTCTATATCTAATAAATCAAGTACAGTTTTTCCTATATCACAAAAGCTTTTTCTTGTACCTAAATTTACATTTTGCTTTATTTGTCTGCCATAAACTAATACTGGTATGTATTCTCTTGAATGATCTGTACCCTTAGCGGTAGGATCACATCCATGGTCAGCTGTTATTATAATCACATCATCTTCACCTAAGTTTGCTAATATTTCTGGTAACCTATTGTCAAACTCTATTAATGCACTAGCATAACCTTCTACATCATTTCTATGACCATATTTCATATCGAAATCAACCAAATTTGTGAATATTAACCCACATTCTTCAGTTTTCATATAATCTATAGTTTTATCTACACCGTCCATATTATCTTTTATATGAACTGAATGCGTAACACCTCTTTTATTAAATATATCCTCTATTTTACCTACAGCCATTACACTTTTATTATTTTCTTTAATATAGTCTAGAATAGTTTTATCAAACGGGTCTAATGCATAATCGTGTCTATTAGACGTTCTTTTAAACTCGTCTTTTTTATTTCCTAAAAATGGTCTTGCTATAACTCTTCCTACCATTTTATCATCTACAAGCATTTCTCTTGCAATTTTACACATATTATAAAGCTCTTGTAATGGAATTATTTCTTCATGTGCTGCAATTTGAAATACACTATCTGCTGAAGTATAAACTATAGGATCTCCTGTTTTAATATGTTCTTCTCCAAGTTCTTCAATAATCGCTGTACCTGAAGCAACTTTATTTCCTAACACTTTTCTCCCAATTCTACTTTCAAATTCTTCTATAATCTCTTTCGGAAAGCCTTTAGGATAAGTTTTCAATGGTTTTTCTAACACAACGCCACTTAATTCCCAATGTCCTGTAATTGTGTCTTTACCTTTAGAAAGTTCCATACATCTGCCGTAAGCACCTTCTACATTATTACAAGCCTTAATATTTTTTATTTCATCTATATGTCCTAATCCTAAGTTTTCCATGTTAGGCAATGAAAATTCATTTATAGATTTGGCTATATTACCTAATGTATTGCTTCCTTCATCACCATATTCCTTTGCATCAGGAAGCTCTCCTATGCCAACACTATCCAGTACTATAAGTACAACTTTTTTTGTCATCTAATCCTAACTCCTTTCAGTTTATCAATATTACTATGCTCTCGGATGGGATTTTCTATAAATCTCTTCAATCTTATTTTTTCTAGAAATAAATGAGTAAATTTGGGTAGCACTCATATTATTATGACCTAATAATTCCTGAACAGATTTAATATCTGCGCCATTTTGTAATAAGTGAACTGCAAAGGAATGCCTCAAAGTATAGGAATTCATATATTTATTTATATTTGCCTCTTTAGAGTAATATTTAATTATTTTCCAAAAACCTTGTCTACTCATCTTATTACCTTTAATATTTAAAAATAATAAATCAAAGTTATATTTATTAAACTGATCACGTACTTCTAAATATTGACTAAGATATTTACACGCAGTTCTGCCCAAAGGAATTATTCGTTCATCTCCATCTTTGCTCCTAATTTTAATATAGAGAAGCTTTAAATTTATATCATAGATTGTTAATCCCAATAATTCACTTACTTTTATCCCAGTAGCATACATAACTTCTAACATAGCTTTATCTCTTATACCTTTAGCAGTAGATAAATCTGGCTGTAATAAAAACTTATCTACTTCTTCTACTGTTAAAATTTTAGGTATTTCTTTTTTATTTTTAGGAAGCTCATAAGCTAAAGTTGGATCCTCATCTACTATTTTATTTATAAGTAGGTATTTGTAAAAATTTCTTATTGAAATAATATTACGAATAACTGAAGTATTAGCTTTCCCTTCCTTTTGTAACTTTTGTGCATAAAGAATGATTACATCAGTAGTTATAGTATTTAACTCTTCATCTCTACACTTCAAAAAATCAATGAAATTGGTTAAATCTCTTTTATATGCATCAATTGTATTGTAAGATAAATTTTTAAATTGTAAATGCTCAATATATTTTCTTAATAATTCATTCATATAAAACTCCATAAAATCTAAAAATTCATAAAAAGTTTAAAGATATGAATGTAATTATATAACAGCTCACGTTGTTTATCAATAGATTTACAAACTAAAATGCTATTTTCATATATTGTTGATCCCTTAGTTACCAAATGAAGTGTATAATCTAATATATTTGGTAATATTATGCCCATAAAAATTATGATGATTAAAGTTCTAAGGTATAATATCAGAAAATCCCTTAATTCTTTATTCATAAAATTATACTCCTATATTTATAACATTAACTTAATTAGAAAAGGACTTATGAAAGTTTCAAAAAGTATACCTACGAAGGTAATTAATCCACAGCATAAAAGAGTAGCTGAATAATTTAAAGTGTTTAATTTTAAATTTATATTTTTATAGTGAACTTTGCTTTTAATTTTAGAAAAAGAATATTTAATTCCTAAAACCGATGCAAAAATAATACATGGAATATAAATAAAATTTTGTGGAAGAACTCCTAAGAATGATAACAAAGCTCCTTTACTACTTAATTTTGATATAAAAAAGCTAAAAGTAAAACCTATTGTAAATCCTTTAAAGATATTTAGTATTAATATTATTGGAATACCTATAGCTGTTAATCCTAAAGCCCAATAGGCAAAGATGATAAAAATATTATTTTTCACACCTTGAATGAATATTGATTTATAGCTTGTACTTTTTATTAAATAACTATCAGATATTACTGTTATATAATTTACAATTGAATCTTTTTCTACAACTGTTAATTTTTTAACTCCGTATATCCCTAAAACAATACCTACACAAAGACAAAGTATTGCAATAAAATATAAGATTAAGTCTTCATCTAATTGCCTGCTAAATCCTTCTGATAAAGTTCTTAAAGACATTCTAACTTCCTCCTAACTACATAAAGTTAATTAATATTTATGTAGTTAGATAAAGTTATATGCCATTAAAATGATTATAAAAAGCTTAATGCTGCGATAGTCTTACCGTCAATTATTTCTCCACTTTTAATCATTTCTTTTATTTCTTCTATTTTATATTCATGTAGATTTATAAACTCATCTTCATCTCCACCTATATTTCCTTCATATAGACTTGTTGCTTTAAATATGTGAATATACTCATCACTAAAGCCCGGAGTAGTTGCTATTTTCCCTAAGTATTTTAGTTCTTTTGACTTATATCCTGTTTCTTCTTCTAATTCTCTAATAGCACATAGCTCTGGATTTTCTCCAGCTTCTAATTTACCTGCTG
The DNA here is from genome assembly GCF_002455975.1 of Clostridium sp. UBA6640. Lineage (GTDB taxonomy): Bacteria > Bacillota > Clostridia > Clostridiales > Clostridiaceae > Clostridium_J. The sequence continues at coordinate 8,183 of NZ_DKLM01000078.1, read as the reverse complement.
GTATTTCTAATATTGACATATTTAATGGTTTTCTAAATTGTTCTACTAATACTAACGTATCTTCATCTTTAAAAGCCAATATAGCCACTGCTCCAGGATGTTCTACAATTTCTCTTTTACTAGTCTTACCATCAGGAAGTTCTACCTCTTCTATCTTTAAATTTAAGATCTTTCCTTTATATATATATTCTTTATTAATGGTTTTCTCGTAAAGCTTCATAAAATACCTCCTAAAAAGTTCAAACCTATGTAATACTTAATTATATACATAGGCTGATAAATTTATTTTTAATTCAAACTTACTATATTTAAATCACTGAATATTTCTTTAAAGCCTCCCTATTAATCAGGCTAAAAATTCCAGTTTATTGACTTTATTATATAATACTTTATCCAGAAAAATCAACGACATTTAGTTCTAGTTTATTATTTTCCATATTGAGATTCTCATATTATTCTTTAAATTCATATTTAGAACACCGTCTAACTATGAATTATACTCTATTAATCTAGACAAAAAAGAAAACCTCTTATTGGCACAAATATCTATATGAATCAATAAGAGGTTTCGCAGAATATTCCATTTTAATCGACTTAATAAAACATATCAGTTGATGTATGGTCATAACATTTTTTTCTATGCAATTTTCCCAATTTTAGTAATGTCGACCTATTATATTCTATTAGCCACCCTATTTTTTAATCTTAATTTATCTACAGCCATTGCAATAAATTCCGAATTTGTAGGTTTACCGTTATCATTATGAATAGTATATCCAAATATTTTTTTATGGCATCTACTTGATTAATACCAACGGTTTGCTAACTTTAAACCGTTATATTATTTGTAAATTTCTAAAAACACATACCAATAAATTTTTCATTCATTTATAGGACTGCTTTAAATTGCTTTATACATCTATTATTTAAAAGAATCAAATATATTTAAGAAATTCCTACATATTATATATAGTTTTGTTCGACATCTTATTTTATAACATCCATAAATAGAATGTAGATAAAAAATATTTAGATTCTTAATACATCCTATGTTATGGTTCAGCTTGAAGCCGCTAAACATCAAAAAGAGATAGCAATCAAATTTAAATACATCTCATGTTAAGGTTAATAATCTATATTGCTTATTCTACAACTTATTTAAGTTTTGCTTTTATTTAACGAGCTATTTTATTTAACACCTTTATCTTCGTATGAATACATTTGCACAACTGGTTTATTATGTTATAATTGTAACATATTTGTAAATAAGTATAATAATTAAATTAAGGAGGATTTATATGAAAAAATTATCAATAGCGCCAATTGTAATGACAGTATTATTGTTAAATACTACTTCTGTATCAGCTACTCCATGTGGTTGTGACCATAATACGTGCACTTTAACTGGTGGAAATTCTTATAATATTAAAGTTCCGCATCCTATTAAATATACGATTAATGGGACTATCTATTCTGCTGAATGTGATGCCTATGAGACACATTGGTATTCAACCTATAACTGCTCAAAGTGTGGATCTACCAATACCCAGAGTGGAGTTAGATATGTTCATCCTAGTCAATACTGCCCTCAGAGAACCTAAAATATGATCACTAATAAAAGGTGAGTTAATCATAAATTATATTTTCAACAAAAGTATAGAATATAACCACAGGCAATATATGCATTAATATATTGCCTGTTCTAATTTATATTCTATAACAATTTTACAGCATTTTTAAAAGTTCCAAATCTATTATTTCCTACAACTGTACTATTTTCTTTAACTTTGATACTAAGATAGCTGAAAATACATCAGCATCTCCTAAGTAAGTAACTATTTTCTCTATATCATACTCCCCCTTATTTACTTCTATATTATTAGATATAGTTTTACATGTAACACCTTCTGTAATTGCATCCGCTATTCTTTCCGCATCATATTTATCCATATCCTCTCTATTGTCGCAAAAACAACATTTTATTAACACTGCTTTAGCTCTTGCATTTCTTATTACATATAAATTACTATCATCTTTTATTCCTCTATGGACATATCCAAGCCCTACTAAATTATTTAATACTCTAGTAGCTTCTTGCAATTGTCCACCACCCCATATAAATACTTCAGTTCCATATGTCTGTCCATTGAAACAATTAAAATGTATACTAACAAATAATGTATATCCTAATCCTTGACTGATCGCTACTTTTATTATCTCTTCTTCCATATTCTCACCTCTTATTCTAGTTTACTTCAAATGTAATAATCATAATTATAATTATGTAGTCTAATTTAAATAATTATGTGTAATCCAAATAGTTTAAAAGGCCTTATTGCCTTTATTACTTCAAATGCAAAAAGACTACTTCAAAAGTAGCGTAAATGATTATTAAATAAAATTGTTTTAATCTTTATAATAAAAGATATATCCTTCTCTACTATTGCCCGTTGAAATTATCTGAACATTATCTATAATACATTTATCATTTTTAATACTGTTAATTTGCAACTCTAATTCTTTTCTAAAGCTCTCATCACTCTCAATTATATATTTATTTTTGTTTTCCCTAACTAATTTTACACATATATCTTTTTGATTGTCTAAAGAAGAATTTATAGACATAACTAATGTATCTATTAATGCTATAGATGTAATTCCTGATGCTATAATAGTCCATATTCCAATAGTTTTATCATCTATTGTATTGCCAATTATACCTGCAGTTATTCCAATAGCTATAACTATCACTAAAATTAAACATACAATATTGTAAAATGTTTTTTTAGATTTTAATCTGTTGCTTTTAAACATTATTAATCCTCCGTTACTACATTGTTAAAATATATTTGTTTAAAAACTATTAGACAAAAAAGTGTAAAATCCTTTTAAAAATGCATTTTAAAATAAAATTTCTCTCTTTTCTTCTTCTATTAATTTTACGTATTCCTTAATAATATCTTCTTTTTCTCTTTGTTCTACTTCCACTCTAGCTGTTATTGCTCTTACAAATATGAATTTTTTATACTCTGCCATTCCTATATTACTATACCTTCCTTTATACTTGTCCTTAACTTTATCACGTACCTTTATCCATTCATCGCTAATATAAAATGCTTACTCTTTCTTATCCTTTCTATTCCTTTTATACTCTTTATAACTTTCTTTATTTTTCTGTTCAACTTTCTTATTACATTCCTTACAATATTTTTCTGTATAATCTACTATCTTTCCACATCTACATAATTTTTTAAGGCTAGTAACAATCACCTACCTTTACATTCAAGTAATCTATCTTCTAACACCTTCTTTTATGCATTTAAAAAGACACCCATATAAATGAATGCCCTATATATTATCATTTTTCTATCTTAATTTAATTCACTACTAATCTTTTTTTGAGTTAGCAATCTCAGTAGATGACTTATGATATACATAATTAAGAATATAAATAATTCCACCTGCTATACATCCTATAATAAATTGTCTCATAATTTATTCACCTCCTCCTATGTGTTTATCTCCACATTTTAGGAGATTTTCCTTCTCTTTATAACAATTTTTTCTATTTGATAGCTACATTTATTCTTTATCTCTTAATATTTTCTGCAATCTTAGCATCTAATTCAGATACTGCTTTATTTGCTAATGTAAATACTATTGTATATAATATCCTGCAATAATCATCTATAGTTAAATCTAATTTATGTTTACGTTGGTATCTTCTAAGCCATAATAACTTTTGTTCTTTTTTAGTTAGCTTCATACCTATTACCTACTTTACAAATAAAAATAGCACCTAGTTTTCTAGATGTTCTAATAACTGAGAAATGATTAAGATATTTCTTCGAATTTCTTTATCAAGTTTTAGATTATTTATTGGAATAATAGCCACCTACCTTCACATCTACGTAATCTACCTTCTCACCTCACTTGCTTTTAAGTATTTAAAAAAGACACCCATATAAATGAGTGCCCTACTTATTATTTAGTTCTTTCAGATTTTTATCTATACTATCTAGCTTCTTTAATATCAACCAATTTTGTTTAACTAATGCTTCTAATCCTATATCCTCTATATATTCATTCATTTCCATTTCTTTTCTTTTCTTTCTTGCTTTTCTTGTCGAGTCTCCCCAGAAAATAATCCCATAACTCTCTCTCCTCATACGCTTTTTGACTACATTATAACACCAAGCACATAATTATATAAATATTATATTTAAGTATAATATTTATATAATTATCTTCTGTTTTGGTGTTAGCTTAACAATACCATTTCATTTTATGCATTAAAAAAACACTCTATTGAGTACCTAACATTCTTCCTTTTAATTTAGATGTTTTTAAATTGCCTTTTATTCATAATACAATTAATAAAGTAGCACCTAGATTATCCTAAGTGCTATAAAAAGGGGTCTAAAAAGGCACCTACATAAATAAGCGCTTTAATAAATATTATTTTATCTTTTTAAATTCGTTAATAAATTGGAATTTGTATTAATGATTTATAAAGGATAAACTTTTTTGCAATTTTCCAATTCATCGCAGTCTGATTTAGAAATATATATTTCTGCTGATTTTGATAAATTATTTTCTAAAAATATTTCCTTTTTAAGTATATCAATTTGTTCTGATAGCTTTTATAAGCGTTTTTAACCTTGTTTACAGCCTTGTCTACTTGTTGTAATATCTTTTACCTAAGATTGTATAGACATTGCTTATAGACCCTCTACGACGTTTTTGGATAAGGCTGGTTAGGAAATCAATCATCCTTATCTCCGTAGCACATACTTTGAAGTAAGCAATACAATCTAAAAGCACCATTACTCAAGTTAGAGGTAATTGCATCATTTCATTACGTAATTGATGATGACGTATATCTATACCAATTCTTCTTCCATATTCTTTTAATTTCTTTTCAAAAGTTCTAATAAGTACAGGACTTACTTTACTAGTGCAAAATACATACTTACTTTCTATATATCTATCTTTATATTACAACCGTCTTCTTAATTCTCTATGCATTATTTGACTAAAATAAACATATCGATCCCTTTTTCCTTTGTATTTTCCGCTGGAGGCAAAATACTTCTATAATTTAAATTTATATCTTCTACTTTGATTTCTAAACATTCTCCAACCTGCATTCCAGTATCTAAAATGATTTGAATACAAATATAGTCAGAGTACTCATGAAATTTTGTTGTGTCTATATGTCTTAGTAAATTAGCAAACTGCTCATCAGTTATAAAATCTTTTACTTTTCTGCCCTTTTTAAAAGGTTTGATATTCTTTACTATATCTTTTTTAATATAATTTTGTTCTTTTAAAAAATTAAAAAATACTTTTATATTCCTAATATAGTTATTTACAGTTGTATAGAAATTTTTTTATTATAATCTTTTCTTCTATGTGGAGCATTAATTTTTAAGGTGCTTTCATTTATTGCAATTGTCTATTTTCCTCGCTCTTTAATATAGCTAATATATTCTCGCAATATTTTTTCAGTTACTTTTGTTACATCTGTTATTTGTAATTCCTCATTTAAATACTTAGAAAATAATCTTAAAGTTTGTTCATAACTCATCATAGTTTTTTGATTCAGAATAAATCATAAACTCGTCAATTGAAAAATTAATATTTTTCATAAAAATAGACCTCCTCCATTTATCCTATAAACGAAGAAAGCCTATTGAATTATTTTTAGAAATTAATACACTTATTTCACAAATTTAATTTTTTTCATAAAAAGCGAATCAACCATAAACCCTTGATATTGTTCTATTATCCCACCCTATTTTTTAATCTTAATTTATCTGCAACCATTGCAATAAATTCCGAATTTGTAGGTTTACCTTTATCATTATGAATAGTATATCCAAATAATTTATTTATGGTATCTACTTGACCTCTGCTCCAAGCTACTTCTATCGCATGTCTTATTGCTCTTTCAACTCTGCTAGCAGTAGTATTATATTTCTTAGCTATAGTTGGATATAATTCCTTAGTAACTGCAGATAAAAATTCAATATCATTCACGACTAATGTAATAGCCTCTCTTAGATACATATATCCTTTAATATGAGCAGGAACACCTATTTCGTGAATTATATTAGTAATTTCCGCCTCTAAATTCATAGGTTCGTTTTGTGTAGCTTTTACTTCTGGTGTATCTACTACTACTGGTTTTTTAGTATCGTCACTAGTTATTGTATTATTAAACATTTGTCTAATTCTCTTTGTAAATACATCCATATCAAATGGTTTCACTACATAATAGTCTGCTCCCAATGTTATTGCTCTTTGAGTTATTTTATCTTGTCCTACTGCAGATAGAACAATTATTCTTGGCATAGGATCTAAATTCATACTATTTAATTTTTCAAGTACTCCAAGTCCATCTAAATGCGGCATAATTATATCTAAAACAACTAATTCAGGTTTCTTTTCCTGTATTAATTTTAAAGCTTCTATACCATCCTTTGCAATGGCGACAACATTTATATCTCTTTGGCTCAATAAATAATCATTAAGAATATTACAAAATTCCTTATTATCATCTGCTATAAGTACACTGATACTAGTTTGTTCCATATTATTATACTCCCCTTTTTCTATAAATTGCCATATACTAACAATTTATAATTTCGACAAAACTAAAACAATTCCTTCTTTAAAAATTATAAAAAATAAAAATGTGAATAATTGCTAAAAATAATAAAATGTATAAAATAATACTACTCTTATACATTTTATTATTTTTTATACATAAAATCTACCTATTTTGTTAAAATTCCCGCATCATTTAGCATCCAATCTATATAAATTCCATATCCCGTATCTGGTTTATTAATTAAAACATGAGTAACAGCACCGATTATTTTTCCATTTTGTATTATAGGACTTCCACTCATACCCTGTACTATACCACCTGTTTTCTCTAAGAACTCTTTATCTGTTATTTTTATAATCATACTTTTCGACCCTGGTTCCTTTTGAGGTAAAAGCTTTTCAATTTCTATATTATAAAATTTTGGTTCGCTTCCCTCTACTGTAGTTAATATTTGAGCTTTACCTATTTTTATCTCATCTCTAGATGCTACAGGTAATGGAGTAGAATAACTGTTGTTTATTAGACCGATATTTCCTTCTCCAAACACTCCACATTCAGTATTATTAGATATATTTCCAAGGCACTTTTCTTCATCAACGAATATTCCTCTAAGTTCTCCTGGATTTCCTTTTGTTCCTTTTCTTACTGATACGATATTAGAAGAAACTACTTCTCCATTTAATATATTCATTATACTACCTGTATCAACATCCGTTATTGGATGCCCTAGTGCTCCAAATTTTCCTGTATTATTATCATAAAAAGTTAACGTACCGACACCAGCAGTTGAATCTCTTACCCAAAGTCCAATTTTATATTTACCATCGTTCGCACTTAAAACAGGTTTCACTGCTATATCTAACGTTTCATCTTTTCTAGAAACTGTAATAGTAATTTCATCACCATTACATCTGTTTACATAAGTAGATACATCTTCAGAACTCTTTATATCTACTTCATTTATTTTTATTATACTATCTCCAATTTGTATTCCCGCTTTTGCTCCTGGACTAACAATTCCATCTTTTGTTTCAATATCAGACAGAGCAATTATTAAAGCACCTTTAGTATTAAGCTTTATTCCTATAGGCTGACCTCCCGGACATAGTTTTATTTCGGAAGCTTTAGCATATGTGCTTTGAGTTAATAATATATCCTTATTACTAAAATCGTTAATGTTGTTGCTTTGTATATTATTTAGGTCATGATCTTTAATATAGGATGCTTCTATATGCCTATTTTCTTCTTTTAATGTATTATGAAAAATATATTCATTAAAAGAACCATAATTGCTTATAGTTAGTGATAAGAAAATTGATATAAAAAAGCCCCATAAACCATTACATCTCTTCATAATGCTATACCTCCTTTTCAAGTCTGTACTCTTAAATTGCCCTGTTTTAATACTTATTATGTTGAGAGGATATTTCTTTAAAAGTTAAAATTGATGTGATATTACTATTATTTAGAAAGGTTAATAAAAAGATCTTTAATAACTGCTTATCTTTCGATTACTATGAAAAGGTAGGAAATTATATATTAAAAAATTTCCTACCTTTTCATAGTA
>NZ_DKLM01000077.1 GCF_002455975.1 Clostridium sp. UBA6640 | reverse complement strand
ACCGCAAATTCACTTATGAATACTGCGGTGTTTAGAATAATTATTCAGTTTTCATTATTGTGGTGCTAAAAAAAATATTATGTATCGCTATAGCTATAATATAAGTTCATTTCTTATATTTTTACCAGTTTATTTCCAAACCCACTCCAACTTCTTTTACAGGCAAAGTTTTATGTATTTCTGCTCTAACAGCAAATGAAGTACAATGGCAAGGATATAACTCCTTTATATTGTTCTGTTCTAGATAATCGATAGTTTTATTAACCTGCTCAGTCACTTCAAATAGATGAAATCCTCCTATAACTCCTAATACTCGATTATCTTTACATACTTCTTTCGCATATTCGATTATATTGCATATCCCACTATGAGAGCATCCTGTAATAATATAAATGCCCTTTTCATTTTTANNTCATCTATTACATAATCATCAACTGAAGTTTGTCCAACAATTTGTTTGCCAATAGGTTTTCTATTTTCGAAGTGATTTATTTGAGGTATTTCCCCTAAAAAAGTTATATGTTCACTAACTTTTTTAGGCTCTTTTGAAAGAATTAGATTACATTTTTCTTTTAATTCTTCCTCTAGAATAGGAGAACAAATTTTTAAATCGTCTATGAATTTTTCTTTAAATGCATCTGGATGAGCAACAATAGAAATATTTTTTTTATTATCTTGTTCAAAGTAGTATTTTAATCCTCTTGTGTGGTCATCGTGACCATGGGAAATAACAATAGTGCTTACATTTTCTAAATCTATACCTAATGCAATCGAGTTTCTTAGAAATAGATCAGAGTATCCTGCATCCAGTAGTAAGCTAGTATCCTCATCTTCAATATAATAGGAAACAGCAGGTTCGCCACAATAATATTGATCAATGTATGTATTATTGTCTACTAAAACTTTTAGTTTCACCTTTTTTCCTCCTTTACTCACACTTAATATTGTACAATGCTAAATATAAAGATTTGTACTATTTGTCTTGTAATAATTTATAATATTTTTTTCATTTCTCTCCCAGTTTATAAGTGCTCCAATTACTCCTCCTATAAAACCTCCAATAAAATATCCAAAATAGTTATAAGGGTCAAAGGATTTTCGTGTAATCAATATGCTAGTTATAGAGCCTACATAAACCCCCATCCCCATTAGGATACCATTAATCAATGTATATCTTCCATGACCTTTCTTTCTATATTTCTCCCACCTACGAATAAATTTTTCAGCATTCATTAATCAATCCCTCCTGATATAGACCTATTAGTTATTACTACGTATTTTTTTACCATTCTGACTCAATTACTTGTAATTATATCATTTAGGGGTAATTGATTCCATATAACTTATAGATTACAGAAGATTTCTATACTATTTTTTCACCGCATTATTCAATTTTCAGAGAACATTATTCGCATCTGCATTTTCAAAAGTTACGTCGCCTTTTAATCAAACTACGACATAAAAAATACCGTAAATTTTCTATCTGAATAATACGGTATCATAAATAAATGTTGAAATTTTATATGTTTTTTGAGATATGCTATAATTAGGCCAAATTCATAGATTAGGAGATCAGATTATGGCAAGTATACCGTTTTTAATTTCAGACATTCAGAAACTATCCTTAATTCAACAAGAACAATTATCTCCTTACTTGGAATAAATTTCTATAGTAGGTTTACAAGTAAATCAAGTTACACTAGAAGTTAAAGAGTTTAGATTTGCCAAGGGAAAAGTCTGTCCTCATTGTAATGCTGAAACTGTATCAAGAAATGGAAAGTATAAAGATAAACAACGATATATTTGCAAATCTTACAAGAAGACTTTTACTGACTTCACAAACTCTGCTACTTATAAGAGCAAGAAAACATTAGATAAATGGCTTAAATATACCAAATGTATGATTCCAGGTTATTCTATTAGAAAGAGTGGTAAAATTGTAGAACTTAATATAGCAACAAGTTTCTTTTAGAGACATAAAATACTTGACTACACACAACGTATAGAAATTAGTGTTATAATTGTAAGATTATTTATATAATAAATATTAGTAAATTATGAGGAGATGATAAAATGACGAAAGTATGTCCATTTATACTACCATTGTTTAGAAGCGTTTTGTTTATTATAGTTGGAGTGGTATTTGCAATAATAGCCAATCAATCATTAGAACAAGCAAGTCAATGGTGGTCAATAATATGCACTATTTGCAATATTATTACTATTGTTGTATTAATGGCAATTTGCAAAAGTGAAGGAACTACATATAAAAAACTAATTGGTTATCAAAGGGGGCAAGGCAATACTAAATATACATTGTTGATTGTTCTGCTAATGCTTATATTAGGAATAGGTGGAATGTATGGTTTTGGATTTATGATTTATGGTTATGTTCCTGTAACAATGGTACAACCCATTCCAGTTTGGTTTGCATTAATAAATGTTATACTTTTACCTTTAACAGTAGTATTTGCTGAACTGCCTTTATATTTTGGGCATGCACTAAACGGAATTGAAAAAGTTACTGGCAATAAAATATTATCAATTGTGTATCCAATGTTTTTCTATGCTCTTCAGCATAGTTTTATTCCTCTGCTATACGATTGGAAACATATCCTATTTAGATTTTTGTCATTCTTGCCTTTGATGTTCGTATTAGGAATTATTTATTATAAAAAGAGAAAACTACAGCCGTTGATGGTAGGTCATGCTATTTTGGATTTAGCAACAAGTGTCCAAATTTTAATGACTTCTATATCTCCTGCATTATTTGAAATGATGAAAGCAATGAACAAGTAGTATATTCATAAAATGAGCATTTGAAGATTTTAATTATTTCTATATCTGCCCTTGTTGCACAATTTATAAAATATGAATTAAGAGAAGTCCTAAAAGGGCTTTTCTTAAAAATTGTCATATTATCAACATTGTACTAAAACATAGCCTAATTATATAATTGTTACGTCCTATAAAAAACATGATACATACTCTAATGTTAATAATACTCATATTCCATAATGAATTAAGTATTTGTTTTCTATTATGGCATTAGATATTTTTTTAATCAGTTGTTTGAGTTCTTGTGATTGGTAGTGATTATTTGCTTGGATGATAACATCATAAAATTGTTTGAGAGAATTTGGAGGTATAATTGTTACACCGCAATAATCGAGCCCCTGTCCAAGTTGAGTTGTAATTTGAAAATAAGTTTTTACTTGCATAAGCTCATTATTATACTTGTTAGTTAATTAATTCTTCTATCAGATCATCATCAACAGAAATACAGTCATATTTTTCTGGCTCGTAATTGCTATACCATTTGTTTTCTTTAAAGGAATCTATTATCCCGAAATCGTGCTTAGCCAAATTGCCACCTCCCAAATATATGCAAATCTTAGTTCTATTATCTTATGGCTAAGATTTAAGTAATATCAAAATTATACCCTGCTTTCTATATATTCTCACAATCATATAGAAAACATAATATCTTTAAAACACCGTGCTATTGACTTATCAAAAAACACCATTTACATTTTAGCTTTGAATAATTGAGTCATATTTTATTTGTATTACAACGTAAAAGCACCGTAAAATTCAGATTTGAATAATACGGCGCTCAAGTAAATTATTCATTTTTTATAGTTAGATCATCTAATAAGAAAAAACAGATTAATAAATCGTCTGCTAAATATATGGTCTAGTAGCAGATTGAGCTTCTTGCCCCATTGCTTTCAATAAAGACAAACCAATTTCTCTTGCAGCTATTACTGATTGTCTAACAGCATCTGCATCTCCAGTAACTGTTATAATTACTTCGTTTGTGTGTGCTGTTCCTGCATCTGGGCTTGCATATGTTACCATCTCAATATTTGCAGTTTTCATTGCTGTATCTGCCATTACTAAACCAATACCAGCTGGAGCACCAACAATTATACCAAAAGCTTTTCCAAGTGGGGCACCAAATGCTTTTTCTGACGCTAAGCTTGCACTTGCAGTATATGAAAGCTCCAAGTGCCCTGAATCACATACATAAACATCTCCAAACATTCTATCTAATTCTTTAAGAGCAACTTCTACTGCTCTTCTTGCATCTGTTACATCTTCTGCTGCCAGAATGATTAAAGAGCCATGTCCTGCTCCACCCTTTGTATCTCTTGGCAATTCAATCTTTACTACTTCTGTATTAGTAGCTTTTACAGCCTCATCTGCTGCCATAATATGTGGCCCTGCACCTGTTCTTGCACTAATTATTCCTATAGACCGATATTTTTTATCTAATCCCATTTTTTCATGAAGAAAACAATCAACATTAGCTATAACTAAGCCTATGGTATCTCCAATTGCTGTTCCTACAAATTCTGTTATTGATGATGGTGTATTCATTGTTAGTACCTCTCTTTTCTGCCACATTCTTACTTTCGCTTATTTGAACAACGTCATTACTAAATTTTTTTCTACTACTGCTTATATAATTTTGTTCACAATATATAGTTTGGTAATCATTACTTCTTGGATATATTTTATTTAAATTGCTATTTTGATTTTACTAAAGGTAATTATATCATAATTTTCATTAGTAAAGGTAATTACCTTTCTAAATAAATGTGAAGTAATTCTACTTTTTCACACCGTAAAATCCATTTCTCAATAATACGGTATTTATATAAAATATTCGTTTTTTAATTTTAGTCATTAAATGAGAATGTGGTTAAGTAAAATACTGCTAAACTTACTTCTGAATACGATATTCTGATTACTTAACTTTGTTTTCTCTCTACAATTTCACCACTGTTTTTCAAAATACTATTCTCTGGAATATAACCCCTTACAGAACATAATGGATAAACAATACTACCTTTTCCTAGTATTGTTCCTGGGTTTAAAACTGTATTACATCCTACTTCTGATGAATCACCTAAAATTGCACCAAATTTCCTTAAACCAGTTTCAATAATATCTGTACCATATTTTACTTTTACTAGCGTTCCATTTGACTTTAAATTAGAGGTTATTACACCTGCCCCCAAATGGGATTTATACCCTAATACTGAATCACTAACATAATTATAATGCGGAACCTGCACTTTATTAAAGAGAATTGAATTTTTAATTTCAGTTGAGTTTCCAACAACAACATCATTACCAATGATAACATTTCCTCTAATGTAAGCGGAATGTCTGATTTCGCAATTATAACCGATAATCGCTGGACCTTTTATCAGAGCACTTTTTTCAATAGTAGTGCCTTTACCAACCCATATAAATTCCCCTATTCTTTCAAAATCATTTGGCAGAGTTTTTGCGTACTCAAAAATGAAAGTATTAATTCTTGTAAGAACTTCCCAAGGATGCTTAACCCCTCCAAATATTGCTTGTGCGTCTAATTCTCTCAATGTAAAAAGTTCATCAACGGAAATGCCCATCATAACCCTCCTTAATGTATTTCGCAATATCTTACTATCATGAATTAATTATAACATATTTTGTAAATACCGTATTATTCAATTTTCAAAGAACATTGTTTACATTTTAACTTTGAATAATTAAGTCATACTTTATTTGAATTGCGACGTAAAGACACCACAAAATTCATTTGAATAATGCGATGTTAAAAAGTAAACATTCTGTTTTTATTGTTGTGCCATTAAATAAAAAATTTACGAATTTTTGCTTTACTCTATTATAGCAATATCATTATCTGTAATTATTATAGCTTGATTATCTGTTAATTTGATATTAGGACAATCACTTGTATTTAAATATCCACATTCTGTACCTTCTTCTGCGTGAACATTGAGCTTACAATTGATATAACCTAAATTGTTCGGCAAATTTTGTGATAAAACAACACTCCCTGCACTTACTCCTACATATATCCCATCGTTATGTAAAAATCTTTTTAATGGAATATTAAAATTAGTTTCATTCATTTTGTTCAATAAATGTTGTGTAGTTCCACCGCAAACATATATCACATTAAAATTACAAATTTCATCACAACTCATAATTCTATCTAAATCATATATAACTATGTTATCTTCTAAAATACCAGCATCTAAAAGGTCATTTTTACACACTGGAATCCACGCCTTTGCATCATCTGTTATTGCAGCAGTTGGAATAAAAATAACTCTAATTTTATCATTAGGCATATTTACTAAATCTAAAAACTTTTCTTTAATATTTTTATTAGTAAATCCAGTAGATGTTAATATCAATTTTTGCATATTTAGCCCCCTAATTTTTTTATAGTAAAGAGGTGTCACTATATTTTACAATTGTGATTAAACATGTCCATTTTATCCATATTATAACACACCTTCAAATACCGTATTATTCAATTTTCAAAGGACACTTTTTATTAATTACTTCGTCATTTTATCAAATTAAGACGCAAAAACACCATGTTATTCACTTATTTAAAAATACCATTTATATTTTAGCTTTAAATGATTGAGTCATACTTTATTTGAATCGCGAAGTAAAAAATACCGCTCATTCTTCTTGAATAATACGTCATTATAAGTAAATTATTAAATTGTATATTGATTTCATCATTTGAGAGAATTGCTCCTTAAACGTTAACTTCATCTCACTTACAAATTGGAATTTATCAAACTGTAGATTATATTCCTAATCTATATATTTATTTATGCAAACAATATTTTCTCAGCTTTACTCTGCAATGTCCAGATATTACATTCCACATTTCCTAATATAGAAAAAGTAATATCATCTTTTGGATAAAAAGCTGTAATATTACAGACACCTGCATTAGAACCATCTTTATGAACTCTGATAATATCTCCATCTTTTTCTCTTACTTCAAATGCAAAGCCCATAGTACACAAATAGTCTTCCTTTGGAATTTTTATATGTGTTTGAGGTAATAACATTTTTTTATACACATCACAAGTGTTTATTTTTCTTATAAAAATATCTAAATCATCCACTGTTGTATATGCTCCACTGTCTGCTGTGCCTATTGGAGGAAATGAGTATATATTTTTCTTTAAATGACCATTTGTATCATAAAAATAACCTTCAGCAAATTTTCTATCATTATCCTCTTTAGAAGCAAAGAATGTATTATTCATATGAAATGATTCGAAAATTTCCTCCATAATAAATTCTCTATATCCCCTTCCTGTAATCTTCTCTATTGCAATCCCCAAAAGTATAAACGCGCAGTTATTGTAATATATCTTTTTGCCCGACTTAAAATTTGGTTCTTTGTATGCAAAATTCTTTATAAAATCCTTATTTTCTCTCATGGAATAATTTGGAGAGTTTATAAACAAATCGGCATAATTTTCACCTTTTTCTTCTTCTGCATCATCTGCGATTCCTGATGTATGGGTAAGTAGATGTTTAATTTTTACATCTTTTGGAATCTTGGTCCCTGATAAGTCAATACTTGAATGAATATTATCTTCAAAACTGATTTTCCCTTTACTTTCAAGCAATACAATTCCTGTTGCAGTGAAAAGTTTTGTTATAGATGCAGTATCAAAGGAAGTATTTAATGCATTATTAATCTTATACATTCTATTTGCATATCCGCTAACAAAACTGAATAATGTCTCTTCTGTTGTTTTAATTAATACTGCACCTGAAAATCCTTGTTCATTTCTATAACTTTCAAATAACTGTTGTAATGCCTCTATTTTTATTATAACCACCTACTATCATCAATTTATATAAATAATCTATCCTAGAAATTCCTATTTATTGAACACAATTATTTACAATTATGAATTGATTATAACATATTTTACCAATACCGTATTGTTCAATTTTCAAAGAACACTTTTTATTAATTAATTCGTCATTTATTCAAATTAAGATGCAAAAACACCGTATTATTCAACCTTGAATAATACGGTGTTTTAATCAATTTTATTTTTGATTTATCTTCGTAATGCACTAAGATTATTAATTAACCTTAAATATTAATTAACCTTAAATATTAATTAACCTTAAATATTAATTAATATATTTCTTTTGCATCTTTGGGTAATGAATAAACATCCTTTAAAAATTTTAAACTATTATTTGCTTCAGTTTCATTATATATAATACTCATGTTACATGATACTTTATTGGCAATATCATTAAATAAGTCACACATAATAAAAACTGATTTCCAGATATCTTTTATATTTCCAGAAGGATATGTTTTTAAAAATGTATTCCATTCTTCCTTTTCCAACCACTTATACATATATTTACCCGATTTTCCAACACTAACAGTAAAACCTGTGTCAAATCCTATTTTCCACTCCATTAAACGAATTAACTGCGGGCGGACAACATAATTTATCATATCCATTACATATGGTACTTCGTCACGCCATAATCCCTTTGCTACATTATTAAGACACCACCAATATTCATTACAAGTTTCAAAAAATTGACATTCTGTTGGTTCTTTAACCCAATAATCCTTATCTGTTGCTTCAGGCATGTTGGGTAAACATTTATCTTTATCAAGTAATATTCTACAAAGCCTGTCGTCTTCAATTTCTTTTAGAACCTGTGATAATGTCCATACAGTTAAGTCAAGACGATTTCCGTCAGTAAATTGAATAAGCCACGCATAGCAATTTTCTATATCATTTGGATAGTAAGAATTTTCTTCAGGATATTGCATATATAATCGTTCACCAAATTGGTCAATCCAATCTTTTTGTTCACGAAATGATTTTGTTTCTTCAACAACGTATACAATATCATAATCCTGAAAAATATCTTTTGTAGCATTCGGATTTATTCTTGAACCATTCATAAAAACTGCACGAATTCTTTCATCATTCTTTGCAACATTTAATATTAAATCGAACATTTCTTGTTCTGTACGCATTTTAACCTCCAAAAATATAAATATTTTTAATTCCAGCATATAACTAATTATAATAGTATTATAATTTGCTTATTAAAATTAATATAAAGTCATAAAATACTTTAAAATAAGGCATAAAAATATTATAAATTCAACTTTGAATAATACAGTCTTTTAAATAGCTATCTGATTTTTATATTTATTGCGTTAAAGAAAAATATTATGATTCATCAACTCTTATAAGCCATTCGTTAACTAGTGAATTGAATAATTCTTCTTTTTCTATCTGTAAATTATGTCCTGCTCCATCCAATACAGTAAAAGTTGCTCTCGGAAAATTCTCTAAGATATTCCATGCATCCTTATATCCTACACAGGAATCTTGTTTACCTAAAAGTATAAGAGCAGGTTTATCAAATTTTTTATTTATCTTATCTACATCAAATGAGAATTCATAGCCATTTTCTTTAAGACTTTCTAAAAATCTAATATCTGCTATTTTAGCACCAGATATTATTTCTTTTTCATATCTTTCATAGATTGTATTACTTTGAATCACCGACATAGAACTAAATTCCTTAGCAGCTTCTAGTGTCAGTTTAGACAATAACATATTATCTTTCACTAACACAACATGCTCGGGAACATTTCGTTTTTTATTATCTGCTATTATAAGCGGACAAATTAATAAAACACCATCTACCTTATCTGCCATTTTGTAGATTATTCCTCTTGATATATAGCCACCATATGACTCACCTACAAGTAAAAAATTTTCACTTGGAATGATCTTTTTAATAAAATCAATTACAATTTCAAGCATAATATCAGAACTAGTAATCCACTCTGCACTCTCTGATTTGCCCATGCCTGGTAAGTCAATATATATCCTTTTATAACTATCTTTAGTGCTAAATATAGGTTCAATACATCCAGTCATTAGTCTATGATCTAGAGAATAACCATGCAGCATAACAATTGGTTTCCCATCTCCTATTATTTCATAATTTATAGATATATTTTGTATCTTGCACTCCATTCTTTTTCCTCCATTTTATATAGTATATATTTTTTACATCTTCAAACCAGTCATAGGTTAATTTTAACATAAATTCAACAAAATCATATTTATGTTTGTATAACATGGTACAATATAATTATTCATAAATACCCTGTTATTCAATTTTCAAAGAACATTATTTTTGTATCTAATATCTATATATTTCTTATATACTTTCATCAAATTACAGCATAAAAAATGCCGTATATTCGCGTTGAATAATACGGTGTTTTAGTAAATTATTCGTTTTTCAGTTATGACTTTAAATCAGAAGATTATTAGTTAAATATATTTACTTTAATTTCATATGAAGTATAGGAAATGGATTTCCTTGTTCATCAAGTTCCGACCTTTTAAATATATCAAATCCCATATGTTTATAGAATCCTATCCCCTGTATATTCTGCTCATTTACATCTACATATTTTATATTTAAACTATTTATTGCGTACTCTACAAGACTCTTTCCTATGCCTTTACCTCTAAACTTATCACTTACAAATAACATTTCAATCCTACCATCATGCACACCCATAAATGCTTGTATAATACCTTCATCATCTCTTACACACATAAGTTTGCTAACATAACAAGCTCCTTCTTTAACTTGGGGTTTTATTGATATTATATTCTCTTCATTTAAAAAAGTATGCGTTACCCTTACCGATGACTCCCATACATATAATATATTCTCCATATCCTTCTCATCAATATTATCTAAGATTTCTATATTAATCATGTTTATCTTTAGTGAGAGAGTGTAGCGTAAGTACCAAACCCTCACTAAAATTCACTTCCTTTCTTTTTATGCTATTTCTTGTGTATAATATATTAATAACTTTGTTGATAATTCGTAATATAAGAATATTGTGTCGTTATCATCCTGGGGATAGCAAATGTTCTTATGTTTTAAATTCTTTAGATTACTCTTTCTTACATCTCTAATGAATACTTATAAGCTGTTTCGCTGGGATTATCGTAATACTTTTCTACTTTGTTAATAATCTTATACCCGAAATCTTCAAACACCTTTTGCATTTTAAAATTTGACTCCCTGGTTTCACCTTTAAATATATGCATGTCATCTTTTAGCATCTCATCAATAACATACTGCATTAATATATGAGCATATCCCCTATTTCTATGTTCTGGGTGAGTTCCTATAGTCATAATTTTGATATAATTATTTTCGCCCTTCCAGTTATAAATAGCAATATTCGCTTTTATAACTTCATTTTCTTTGATAGCATAAACAAAAGTTTTTTCATCTTCCAAAAGTTCAATCCAATCTTCCCGTTTTATATTATCATCTGGAAAATAAATTGTTAGTGTTTCAAGAAAATCATCTAAATCCTCTAAACTAAGTTTCACTATATCGTTCATAACATCCTCCTTGTTATATAAATAATCTTTGTGACACATAATCTTACCATTATGGATTAATTATAACATATATTGTAAATACCGTATTATTTAATTTTAAAAGAACATCTTTTCATTTTAATTTGCCTTTTAATTATAAGGTTGTAAAACCACGTGTCGCCTTATATTTGAATTGCGACGTAAAAATACCATAGAATTCATTCGAATAATACGGTATTTGCATAAAATATTCGATTTTTAATTTTAGTCGTTAAATAAGAATATTGTGCAAGAAACTTATTGTAAATTATGCTTATACTGTACACGACCATGACCTTGCCTGTTGCAGAAGTTTTCCATAAAGAAATTAATTCAGTTAAGCCATAGCTACTCACTGCAACTAAAGCGTCTCATCTAACTTTTGAATCTTTGAGTGGGAAATTAAATATACATTGCCTAAAATGTCGATTTTGTTTCCTTTTACACGTACAGCACAATCTTTGTTCGATGCGTAAACATTCATTTTTTCTGATAATGGAGATAATTCGTCTTGAATCTGTGCAATGTTATTTTCAAGATCAAAATGAGACAGCACAGAGAAATCGTCAAGACCTATACCGTTGTAAATAGAACTTATGTCACATTTATCGCCAGTATATTTCGAGCATAACCATTTAGAGGACATGTTTATTGCACCAGCGCTTGTTCCCATCACAACGGCTTTGCTTTTTTTAATCAAATCTGATAATTGATATTCAATCAAAAGATCGTTTTGTTCAACAGTATCTCCACCCAACAAGAAAATGACCGAAGCATTTTGAATTAATTTTTGGGCCGCTTCCTTCTGTACGCTATAATCAATTAAATGATATTCATTAAATATAATGTTGGCCTGGTCAAGCCACGAACGTTCAGTAGCACCAACTTCCTCATCTTCATGAAGAAATGGATTGGCGCTAATCATAACAAGCGATTTTCTATCAGTTATATCCTCATACAACACCCTGACCAGTTTCTCAGGAAAAACATCGTTAAACCAACCTAAATAATAGTGAGTTTTCATAAGTACCTCCGTATTAAAGTTTACGATCTGTTAACTTATAT
>NZ_DKLM01000056.1:16622-29717 GCF_002455975.1 Clostridium sp. UBA6640 | reverse complement strand
TATATTGCTAGTCTTTAAAAAAGTTACTATGTAACTTTAAGAAATAATCAATTTTAAATTTCTCAGTGGTAGCTGAGAAATATCCACAACTGTGAATTGTGCACTGTGAACTGTGAACTGTGAATTAAATTTTAGTCCAGATACTAATAAGCGCTAATTATTTTCTGAGATATATTAAATTAAAAAGTGGTACATCTATAGATGGTAAACAAGTATGTTATTTCCTTTCAAATTTTCAAATTTTCCATAAGAATAAAAAAGCATTTATAGATTATTATTCCATAGTTATAATTTAAATTAAATAGAGGTATATAATTAGATGAACTTTTTATTAATTTTATTCTTTTTTAATGTTGACAAACTGCTGAATATTAAATAGAATAGTTTTAATAAGTTACGGAAATAACAAGAATAGCATTAAATATTAATATATTTAACTCATATATCCCTTGAATATGGCAAGGAGTATCTACCGGAAACCAAGAATTTCTGACTATGAGTAAAATTGGTATACTTATATTTGAGTTTTTATTAATGGAGCTTTTATTGGGTACTAATTTTACTTAGAGGGAATAAGTAGAGTTAGTATTTTTTATTTGCTATGAGTTTCAAGTTTAAGTATTAAACATATTTAATTTAGAAGGTCTAATATTATGAAGAAATTATTAAAACTTTATAGCAATTAGGGTTAGTTAATTTTCTTTATACATGGACAAGTTATTTGCTGCATAAGTATGTATTATTTGTGGAATACAACTTATGAGGGAATTTAAAAATTATAATTAGGAGTGAGGATATAATGGCAAGAATATTAAAACAAGCATACACATTTGATGATTTATTATTAGTTCCAAATAAATCTGAAGTTTTACCTAAGGATGTTTCTTTAGCTACTAATTTAACTAAAAAGATAAAATTAAATATTCCATTAATGAGTGCAGGTATGGATACGGTAACTGAATCTAAAATGGCAATATCTATGGCAAGAGAAGGCGGAATTGGAATAATACATAAAAATATGAGTATTGAGGCTCAAGCTAATGAAGTTGATAGAGTTAAGAGACAAGAAAATGGTATAATTACAAATCCTATATCATTACCTAAGGGTAAAATAGTTCAAGATGCATTAGATTTAATGGCTAAATATAGAATATCAGGAATACCTGTTACAGAGGGAAAAAAATTAGTAGGAATTATTACTAATAGAGACATAGTTTATGAAACAGATTATACTAAGAGTATTGAGGAAGTAATGACAAGCAAAAATTTAGTTACTGCACCTCAAGGTACTACTGTGGAAGCTGCTAAAGAAATATTGAAAAAACATAAAATAGAAAAATTGCCATTAGTAGATGATGAAGGAAATTTAACAGGATTAATAACTGTAAAAGATATAGAAAAAACAGTTAAATTCCCAAATGCAGCTAAAGATGAAAGAGGAAGACTTCTTTGTGGTGCAGCAGTTGGTGTAACTAAAGATATGATGGAAAGAGTAGATGCATTAGTTGCAGTAGATGTTGACGTTATAACTATAGATACAGCTCATGGCCATTCTAAAGGAGTTTTAGATGCTGTAAAAACTGTTAAAGAAAAATATCCAGAACTTCAAGTTATTGCAGGAAACGTTGCTACAGCTGAAGCTACAAAAGATTTAATAGAAGTTGGTGCAGACTGTATCAAAGTTGGTATTGGACCAGGATCAATTTGTACAACAAGAGTTGTTGCAGGAGTTGGAGTACCTCAATTAACAGCAATTATGGATTGTGTAGAAGAAGCAAATAAATATGATGTTCCAGTTATTGCTGATGGAGGACTTAAATATTCAGGAGATATAGTTAAGTCACTTGCTGCTGGGGCTAAGATTTGTATGATGGGTTCAATGTTTGCAGGCTGTGAGGAAGCACCAGGAGAAACTGAAATTTATCAAGGAAGAAGTTATAAGGTTTATAGAGGAATGGGTTCTTTAGGAGCTATGGCTGCAGGAAGTAAGGATAGATATTTCCAAGAAGATAATAAGAAACTTGTTCCAGAGGGTGTAGAAGGAAGACTTCCATTCAAAGGACCAGTTGTTGATACAATTTATCAATTAATTGGTGGTATACGTTCAGGAATGGGATACTTAGGATCAGCTACACTACCAATACTATATGAAACTGCTACTTTCGTAATTCAAACATCAGCGGGACTTAGAGAGAGTCATCCTCATGATATTTCAATCACAAAAGAAGCTCCAAACTATAGTGCTTAATCATCTTATGATGATTAAGTTCTTTAATTCAGTTATAATAGAATAGCTAGTAAAGGCGCTAGCTACTTTATTAAAGACTGATAAAGGAGAAATCAATTTTAAGGAGGAAGCTAAGATAATGAAAAGAGAACTTATATTAGTTGTTGATTTTGGCGGACAATACAATCAACTTATAGCAAGAAGAGTAAGAGAAAATCATGTTTATTGTGAAATAGTTCCTTATACAATTTCTGCTGAGAAAATTAAAGAAATGAGTCCAACAGGAATAATATTTACTGGTGGACCAAACAGTGTTTATGGAGAGGATGCTCCACAAATAGATAAAGATATATTTGAACTTAACATTCCAATACTAGGAATATGTTACGGTGCTCAATTAATGGCCCATACATTAGGTGGAAATGTTAAAACAGCAACAGTTAGAGAATATGGTAAAACTGATGTAAATCTTCAAATGAATAATAAATTATTTGATGGAATATCTGAAAAACAATGCTGGATGAGTCATACTGATTTCATAGAAAGTGCACCAGAAGGATTTGAAATCATAGGAGATACTAGCGAATGTCCAATAGCTGCTATGTGTAATGAAGAAAGAATGTTATACGGAGTACAATTCCATCCAGAAGTTCAACATACACTATTTGGAGAAAAGATGATAACAAATTTCTTATACAATGTATGTAAGGTAGCTGGAGATTGGTCAATGGCTTCTTTCGCAGAAGAAAAAATAAAAGAAATAAAAGAAAAAGTTGGAGATAAAAAGGTATTATGCGCATTATCAGGTGGAGTAGACTCATCTGTTGCAGCAGTACTAGTACATAAAGCTGTTGGAAAACAGTTAACTTGTGTTTTTGTTGATCATGGTCTTTTAAGAAAAGACGAAGGAGATCAAGTTGAAGAGATATTTAGAAAAGGCTTTGACATGAATCTTATAAGAGTAAATGCACAAGATAGATTCCTTGGAAAACTTAAAGGGGTAAGTGATCCAGAAAGAAAGAGAAAGATTATAGGAGAAGAGTTTATTAGAGTATTTGAAGAAGAGTCTAATAAACTTGGAGAAATAGATTTCTTAGTTCAAGGAACTATATATGCTGATGTTGTAGAAAGTGGAACAAATACATCTGCAACAATTAAAAGTCACCACAATGTAGGAGGACTTCCAGAAGACATAACTTTTGAACTTATCGAGCCATTAAGAGAATTATTCAAAGATGAAGTTAGAGCAGTTGGAGAAGAACTTGGAATTCCACATCATTTAGTATGGAGACAGCCTTTCCCAGGACCAGGTCTTGCAATAAGAGTTCTTGGAGAAATTACAGAAGATAAATTAGAAATAGTTAGAGAAGCAGATGCTATCTTCAGAGAAGAAGTTGCATTAAACGGCTTAGAAAGTGAAATATGGCAATACTTTGCTTGCCTTCCAAACATTCAATCTGTTGGAGTTATGGGAGACGAGAGAACTTACTGTCATACAGTAGCATTAAGAGCAGTTACATCTTCAGACGGAATGACTTCAGATTGGGCAAGAGTACCATATGAAGTATTAGATAAAGTTTCAAGAAGAATTGTTAATGAAGTTAAAGGAGTAAACAGAATTGTTTATGATGTAACTTCAAAACCACCTGCTACTATAGAGTGGGAATAGTTTAAGGAGAGCCATAAGTCCTTGCGTACCAAGGGTTTACGGCTCTTTTTCTGTTTCTATTGCACTTTCATTGCACTTTTTTATTCAGAAGCTAACAGTGAACTGATTCTTAGGTGAAATATCTCTATTCTCTGATGGAGAACTATACTGAATGACACCTTTCAACTTATGAGCGACTTCAAAGTTACTGTTTGGATATAAATGCCCATAGGTTCCTAATGTCGTTTCAATATCTTCATGCCCTAGACGGTCTTTAATGATTAAGGGATTCTCTCCCATGCTAATCAAAAGAGAAGTGTGGGAGTGTCTTAAAGCATGGGTCTTAATTCTGTGTATGCCTGCCATTTTAGAAACTCTTGTAATGGCATGAGCTATGGTATGTTTTTGTGTTGGAATCCCATTGTAACTCATTACATAGCCTGTTTTGACGACTTCACTCTGAACTTTCCTCCATTCTTTTAAATTTTGCAATGTATCGTCATCTAGTGCAATGCTTCGGATATTTGCTCTAGTCTTTGGTTCAATGAAGGAATATTCATTTTGATTCTTGTAATACAAAGTTTTCGTGATACTTAGTACACCAGTATCAAAGTCCATATCTTCCCACTGTATCGCTGTGGCTTCACCAATCCTCATACCTGTCATAAACAGGAACCATAAGGAGATAAAGAGAAAGTGTTGGTAATAATCTTCTTTATAAATAAGAGAAATGACTTTTTCAAATTCTTCTTTTGTCCAAAAATCTACTTTTGTTTTTACTTTTTTTACATTTCCAATTATCTTTGATGGATTGATTTTGGCTAGTCCTAAAACAACGGCTCTATCCATTGCTAATGAAAATAACCCTTGCATACCTCTGACATAAGATGGACTAAGTTTTTTAGATAGTTTTAGCTACCAACTTTGCACATTGATAGGTTCAAAAGATGTTCTTATCACGCTTTTTAGTTGTACTAGCAAATAAGAAGTTATGCCACTATATATTAACAGGCTTACGAAATTTTGACATGGGAGATTACCCAAAGATTGTTCTTTATGACATTGAAAAAATTGAAAATAATATACGAGCCATTTATCTTAAGTATGATTCAAACCTTGATTCTTATATAAATGAAACAGAGAGAGGTGAAATTGAAAAGTATGGTACGTATGAACCTTTTGTTCGTGACTTGTTGAAAGAAAAAATGTATCGTGAAGTCAAAAGGTGAAGGATTGAAAAGTATAATAAAGAAATGGTATGCTCCCCATAAGGTAGACAATTCCACTGTCTACTTTATGGGGAGTTTTTCTACCGTTTATTTCCGATACACTTGGGAGAAGTACCTTTTCTTATGTCGCAGTATGGACGAACTACACATTAAAGTATTTCTATATATTGAGACTGATGTTAAAATTAAAGAAAAATAAAATTTAGAGACTTTTTTATAAAAAAATTAAGTATAATTTTTTAGGAGTGATAGTAGCATGAAAAAGATATTAATTGTAGAAGATGATGCACATATAAGTGATATGCTTCAGGACTTATTGACACAAGGAGGATATGTGACGAATGTTGCTTATTCTGGAACAGAGGCGCTGATGTGCTTTCGCCTTGAAAAATATGAACTTATCCTATTGGACTTAATGTTGCCAGGGAAAACAGGATATGAGGTGTTAACAGAGATAAAGGCAGAAAGTAAGATTCCAATTATTGTTCTAACAGCAATTGATACGAAAGAAAGTACAGTTTCTTTACTTAAATTAGGAGCGAATGATTACATAACAAAGCCATTTGACAATGAAGAGTTACTTGCCAGAATTGAAGTGCAACTGCGAAATATAGTAACAACTTCCCCTGATACCCTTCATTTTAAAAATATTACTTTAGACCTCGAGCAATTCGACGCTTCTGTTAATCAAGAGCCTTTAAACCTTTCCAAGCGAGAATTTGAAATTTTAAAATGTCTGATGGAGAATCCCAAAAAAGTATTCACGAAAAATAACTTGTACAAAAGTGTTTGGGGTGAGGAATTCTTCGGAGATGATAATACTATCAATGTGTACATCAGTAAAATTCGCACAAAACTAGCGAAAATAGAGTCCAAGAAAGAATATATCCAAACTGTTTGGGGGATTGGCTTTAAAATGCAGGAGTAAAGTTTAAGACTTTTTTAAGATTTTTTTTATGGTTTTTAAAGACCTCTATTATATTATAAAATTATCAAATATGAGAGGTGAGTCAAAAATGAATGAAGTGGTGTTAAAATTAAAAAATGTAACAAAATCATATAGCGGCAAAGTAGCAGTTGATAATGTAAACATGACTATTCGAAGAGGAGATATTTACGGTTTGATTGGTCGTAACGGCGCAGGGAAAACAACCTTAACCCGTCTTATCACATCACTGACATTTGCAGATAGTGGTGAAATAGAATTGTTTGGTGAAACGACGGAAAGCGGACTGCAAGAAGCACGAAAAAGATTAGGTTGTGTGATTGAAATACCGGCATTATATCCGAATCTGACTGCTTATCAAAATTTGGAGTACTATCAAAGGTTAAAAGGAATTCCTGATAAGAATGCCATTATAAAGACTCTAGAAATTGTGGGGCTTTCGGATACAGGGGAAAAAAAGGTTAAGAATTTTTCCTTAGGAATGAAGCAGCGTTTAGGGATTGCTCTTGCTTTATTAAATAATCCTGATTTTATTATCTTGGATGAACCGATAAATGGACTTGATCCAATGGGGATTATTGAAATGCGTGAAATTATTAAGCGCTTAAATGAGGAATATCATATTACTATTATGATTTCAAGTCACATTTTAACAGAACTTTCCCTTGTAGCAACACATTACGGCATTATCGATGAGGGGAGAATGGTGAAGGAATTTACCCATGAAGAGCTGACTGAGCAGTGTCAAAGAAGTCTTGCGATTATGGTGGATGATACTGCCAAAGCGGCTTCTGTATTTGAAACAGTGCTGCACACGAAAAACTTTAAAGTAATCAGCGGCAAAGAGATTAGACTTTATGATTATCTTGATAATTCTTCTGAAGTGAATCAACAGCTGGTATCAAGCGGAGTTTCTGTTGCAAGCATTACAGAAGTTGGAGATAATTTGGAAGATTATTTTATGTCATTAGTGAAGGGAAGAGAGTAAATGTTAAATATGATGAGAGCAGATGTACAGAGAATTTTTAGAGGAAAAGGAATTTATTTTACTATGGCAGCCATAGTTCTTTTCATTTTCATGCATGTCATTGGTCAATCCAATGTGGGAGATACGACACTGCGTTATGCTGGAGTAAGTATGCCTTTTTATATGATGGGAATAGCTGAAAATGTAGTTTTTGCTATGATACCGATTGTTATTTTTATTGCTGCAGAGGATTTTACTACAGGAACTGTAAAGAATGTTTTAACAAGTGGGACCTCAAGAATCCACTATTATATTTCTAAACTAATCCTAGCATTCTTGTTTTGTATTCTCCTCTTTGGGCTGCACGTTTTTGGTGGTACAATCATTGCAACAGTTGCTCATGGTTTTGGTGGGACTTTTGATATGGATTTTGTAATAAGTATTCTGAAGCCGTTTTCGGCACAACTTTTTCTATTGCTGGCTGTTACTTGTGTGGGGATGTTCTTTGTATTTGTTACAAGAAAAACATCAGCTGTAACTGGGTGGTTCGTTGGTTTTATCATGGCACCTCTACTTATCATTCAAATGCTAGCTCCAATAAATGAGAGATTTATAAATTTATTGGATTTTGAACTTATTACAATGATTACTTCCCTTGCTTCTTTCACAGAGCTTTCTATGGGGGATATTACCAGAATACTTTTAACGGGTGCAGTTTACATATTGATTAGTACAATTGCTGGAATGATGTTGTTTAGAAAATGTGAAATTAAGTAATGAAAAAGGTGAAGATGCGGAAACAATCAAGTTTTTGCATTTTCACTTTCAAATGTTTATAGGAGTTGGTACCATTGATAATTATTACGATTTTCCTAGGCTTAGCACTTTTGTTAAGTTTGATTTATATTTTTAGGTTGAAAAGAGATATTTCCTTAATAAACAAATCGTTGGAAACAATCAAAAATTCCCATACAAATATGCGTTTGACGACAATTACTTTTGATAAAGATGTTTGTGATTTATCTCTTGCGGTGAATGATGTATTGGATAAGCAACAGAAGCTTGTAATGGAAAGTGAAAAAGCAAACCGTGAGTTTCGCCAAGGAATCACTAATATTTCTCACGACTTAAGAACTCCTTTGACCTCAGCTGTTGGATATGTTCAAATGATAAAATCTAACAAAGTAACAGAAGGGAAAAAGTTAGAGTATCTTGATATTATTGAAAATCGCTTAAAATCATTGGCAACTCTTATGAAGGAGTTATTTGAATATACCCAAGTAGTGGAAGGGAAAGTTCAGTTGAATCTTGAGAAAGTGAATGTTTGTAATGAGTTGCGTGATCAGCTGTCTTCTTTCTATGAAGATTTCAGTCATAAAGGATTTCAAGTGGAAGTTGATATTCCTAACACATCTGTTTTTGCTCTTTGTGATGTTCATTTGTTGCGAAGAATTTTCCAAAACCTCATTAAAAATGTACTAGTTCATAGTACAGAGTATTTTGAATTAATTGTCCGACCAACCGAGCGTACCATTGTTTTTCGCAACAAAGTGTCAGATTTAGAGGGACTTGAGGTAGAGAGATTGTTTGAGAGGTTTTATACAACAGACGCTTCAAGGAGCAGTAAAAGAACTGGTTTAGGACTTGCTATTACAAAGGAATTCGTGCTAAGTATGGATGGGGAAATAAATGCTTATGTTGAAGGGGATATGTTGAGTGTTAGCATTATGCTTCCTTAAGAGATTTTCTTAGAGAATATACAATTAAAAGTAATGTTATGTTTCATGGAGTTAAAATAGAGATACGTTTATATCTTACTTAGTATCTCTATTTTTATTTGGCTATATAGAACAAATATAATTTTTCTAATTGCACAGTTTCTTCCTTTTATTAAAAGTCAAGATATTTCTTAGAATGTATGATAATAGTACATTTCTATATAATGTCAGACATTATATAGGATAAAAAACTAAGGATAGATGAGCTTAGTACACATTGCTCTATCTATCCTATTTTTTATAACAAATGATCTTATTTACTACTACAACAATCGGTAGCTTCTTTTACTGTGTATTTCTTTAACTGATTCAGTCCCTTGTTTTCGTATATTTATGTTTCAAATGATTTAGCAGTATTGCTGTTGTAAAAAACACACCTGTTGTTGTAGTAAATGATGTCATTTAGAGGTCTAATAAATTAAAAAGTACACCACTATATAAAGAGCATCCTATTAAGTAGACAGAGTTAAAAAGGCTATGTAAAATCTACTTAATGGGGTGATTTTTATGTCTAAAAAAACTAAAACTTATTCTTTAGAAACTAAATTAGAAGCTGTAAAGATGTATTTAGAGGATGACATTGGTATTACTACAATTGCCAATGAACAGACTTGGGGACTTATTATCAATTAAGTAAAGGATTATCCCTCTTAATGTAGAATCATATTAAGGTAGAGAGTTTATAAATAAGGAGTTAGATACATTGGAGAGGTTATCACAGAATTAGCAGCAAGCAAAGGTAGTACATCTGATTGTAGTAATTTTTATGAAAACTATGGAGAAGGGCTGAAAGAACATTTTTTAGAAAAATATAAAATTGTATAGTAAATTTTAGGTTTCTTCCATAAAAGGGAGGAGAATTACAATGTATTTTAAGAATGAAATTTTACATCCAGGAGATAAAATAAAAAAATTAAGGATAATGCTACATGCAGCACAAAAAGAACTTTCAAGTAAAAACATAAGCCGAAATTTTATTAGTGCAATTGAAAATAAGAGAGCTTTATTAAGTGTTAATGCAGCTAGGGTTATTGCTGATAATTTAAATAAAATAATAGATGATGGAGAATACAGATTGCCACATATAACTTCGGAGGAACTACTTTTAAGTGAAGAAGAACAGGCTATAAGAATTGTGAAAAATGGAATAAAAGAGCTGAGCAAGCATAAGAATGCATCAATAGAAGAGTTTAAAGTGAAAGTTGATGATATTGAAAAAATAATCAATTCATATAACATACCAGAAGATGTAATGTATAATTTTTTTGAAGCTGTTATTGAATTTTATTATAATAATTTCTGTTATGACATGGCTGAAATTTATATATTAAAAAAGTTAGATTTATCATCAATAGAACAAAATAAAATAGAATATATTGAATCATTACTTACTAAAATGAAGATATATATAAAGTTAAACAAAGATTCTAGTATAGTACATCTAGGTGAATATATATTAGAATTTATGAATAATAATAAAATAGATAATGAAATATATAGAAAAAGAATATATTTTAATGTGGCTCTATATTGTAAAAAATTGAATAAGAACAAAGAAGGATTGTACTATATAAATAAACTTAAATCAGAATTTAAGCTTACTGAAGAACAGCGTAGTGATGTAGCGCTTGTAGAAGGAAAACTTTATCGACAAATTGGAAATTACAAACTCGCAAAAATAAAACTCCATGAATCTTTAGAATTAAGTAAAAAAGTGAAATGTAGTGGAAGTATAGTAATTGCATACAATAGTTTAGCACATCATTACTGGTTGTTAAAAGATTATGGAAGAGCTAAGTTTTATGTTGATATGGCAATACAGGCTAGTAATGATAATAATGCTGATGATGAGAGATTAGCACAAATCTTTCATGAGGCTTTTACTATTTATTTAAATTTCGATGAAGATAAAATGCTTTATTATTTTAATAAAACATTAGATAGGGCATTCTTGATAAGTAATAATGAGATAATATCAGATGCAATAAACAGAATATTTGATTATTTTGAAGCGAAAAATAACAAGAATAAGAATTTAGAAATATTAAAAATTGTAAATGAAAAAATTAAAAATTATGATAAAAAAAATGAGTTAGGAGAAATATATGTAAGAGCATTTAGTTACATAGATTTTTAACTATAAATAAGTTATTAAAATAATAAGTGATAGAGGCGTTAAAAATAAAAAAAGAATTGGTATTTAGTATTAATGGGGTTAGTAGCTGTTAATACACTTTATGGTACTGTATTTGTAAAAGAATTAAGAACTATTAATAGGAATTTATACTAGCCCATTATGGTGTGCGCAGGCGCAGATGCTAAACCATGATAAACTAATTATAGAGTTTTCTTTGTAGGGATAGAAAATAACAAAAATAATCGGAATTTCGAAATAAAAAATAAATTTTTCATAGATATGTATAGTTATTTAAAAGTAAATATAGAAATAGATGCAGGCAAATTATTATATAGGGCAGTTAATTAATTTACAAATATGTTAATTAATTTTATTATAATTAGTATAGGGGGAAATTTTTATGAGGAAGAAATTTATTTCCATAGTACTTAGTGGAGTGATTATGTTAGGATTTTTTTCAACTAGCATAACTACTGATAAGAATTTAGAAAGTGGTAAAATGCAAGATCAAATTCAATTAAGGCTATTAACTGAAACAGATCCTAATCCGTGGTAAAAATAAGAGCAGACCATACATAAGCTATGTATGGTCTGTTTTTATTTTTGCTAAAGGGTAAGTGAGTTATGAATTTTTTACTTACTTTTTAGACATTTTTAGATATTGATTATATATGTTTAAATAAACTATAATTTATTTATAAAAAAATATTCTTTTTGTTAATTTTTGATTTGTTTTCAAAGTGAGAAAATCATGATGCTTAATAGTGTAAGGATTTTGCAGTAGAGAATTAAAAGATAGTATATTATCTTTAGACGATAAATTTATATTTCGGAATATTCTTGAAATATAAATTTGAAATAGATGGAAACTCTAGTCATCAGGATTGGCTAGAGTTTTCATTTCATTCGGCAATAATTTGGTAAATGGTGAAGATTTGAACTCAATCCAATGGTAGAAAGAAATTATAATCAAACCGATTGAAACAAATGTTTTAAGTGGAATTGGATAAGTTCTCCAGATTCTAGTTGTAAGAACTTTATTATAATAAAAGTTATATCTGTATAAATGAAGTTCATAAGGGGGATTGGAAGTGAGGGAAATGCTAATTTTGTTTTCTTTAAGCGTTACAGTTATAAGTGGAGCGGTTTATACAGCTTATGAAAAAATAAAATATACTTATGAAAAAAGAAATAATGAAATTGAGATACTAAAAAGAAAACTTGATATAAATAATTCACTAATAGAGAAGAAGTTAAATGAAATAAATGAAATGTTGAATATAGATAATATAACATTTAACCCAACACTGAAAGAAGAGTCTGAAGTTACTAGAAATATAGTGAATACAAGCATTAATGGAGCAATATCATCGGTGCATGAAGCACGTTAATCATATTTAGAGTGGGGAATTTAGAAATGGGAAAATATATAGAGTTAAAAATGGAATTAAGTAAAAACTATAAAGAAATAGCAGCAATAATAGCAAAAGACTATGTGATATACGGTAGTTATTATAAATTATCACTTATATACGGAACGTGTAAAGCAAATTTATGTAGATTGGTAAATGATCATTCAGAGTATATACAAGAGAATTATCCTGAAATTTATAAAGAGTATAGCTTAAAGATAGAAAAAAACAATAAAAAAAGAATTAAAACCATGAATAAGAAAAGAGAAGAATCTAGAAGCAAGCCAAGAGAGTATTTATTATGTCTTGATAATAAAGCTTTCAAAGAGTTACCAAAACAAATAGAATACNNAAAATTTAATACTGGTGACTTAAGCGGTGTAGATCTTATAAGTATAGCAGCTAGAAATGGAGTAAAAGTGATTAATTAACTAATTATTTATCATAAATTCACAAATGGTACTATGACAAAGTATACATTATAGAAAAACATAATAGTGGAACTGTGCAAGAAATTAGTTCAAGTGTATATATAGTTTTAGAAGTGCAAAAAACAATGTAATTTAGTATACTCATATATACTTAAACCTGGATTTAGTTACTAACTTATTGTAATGATGGAGGGAATTATATGACCATAAATTTAATATCCATATACATGGCTGTGATTTTTAGTTGAAATACTGAGAAGCATAGCCAACTTTTTTTTACCTACGGAAAACTTAAAAGAATGCACAATGCACAATTCACA
>NZ_DKLM01000056.1:12487-16473 GCF_002455975.1 Clostridium sp. UBA6640 | reverse complement strand
TGCATTGTGAATTGTGAATTGAGTTCGGTTGTTAACATAAAATTTTACTTTATCATAACATTATTTTAACATTAAGAATATTTTATTATCTAGTAGTACAATTATTTTTATTGTATACTCTATCTATTACATATAAAAAAAAGATTATTAAACTTTAGATAAAAATGTTCTGGAGGATATAATGGAGATAAAGAATGAAACGAGAATAACGGCTTCTTATGATAAAGGATTAACGGAAAGAGAAGTTGCTATTCAAAAAGAAAAGGGCCTTTTGAATGTTGCACCTAAGAAGGTAACAAAAACTAACGGAGAGATCATTAGAGAAAATGTATTTACATTATTTAACCTATTGAACTTCTTAATTGGTATTTGTTTGGCTTTGGTTGGTGCCTACACAAATATGGCTTATTTACTAATTATCATAGTGAATATGAGTATTGGAATTTTTCAAGAAATTCATGCTAAAAATTTGGTTGAAAAACTTTCTCTGATTTCTGCTCTAAAAGCACATGTTATTCGTGATGGAGAACAAAAGGAAATCTTAGTTGAGGATTTAGTTCAAGATGATATTATCATGCTTGATATGGGGAGTCAGATAGCAGCAGATTCTATTGTTGTCCATGGGGAAATTGAGGTTAATGAATCACTACTTACAGGAGAATCTGATTCTATTATAAAAAAAGCTGGAGATATGCTTCTTTCAGGAAGTTTTGTAGTAAGTGGTAAATGTTATGCTCGAGTAGAACATGTAGGTGAAGAAAATTTTTCAGCACAATTGACTGAGGGGGCTAAAAAGCATAAGCAAGTAAACTCAGAATTGATGCGTTCTATGAGAAAAGTAACTAAATTTACAAGTTATTTTATTTTATTGCTAGGGGTTACCTTATTCCTAGAAGCTTATTTAGTACGGTCAGATACAATGCAAGCTTCTGTTGTATCAACTTCAGCAGCTTTACTTGGTATGCTGCCGAAAGGTTTAGTGCTACTGATTAGTATTTCTCTTGCTACTGGTGTTATAAAATTATCTAAGAAAAGAATATTGGTTCAAGAGATGTTTTCTATAGAAACATTAGCTCATGTAGACACCATTTGTTTAGACAAAACAGGAACTATTACAGAGGGAAAGATGACAGTTTCTAAAGTAAATATTTTACGTGAAGATATAGCATCTGTACCGATAGAAGAAGTAATTGGTGCATACTTGA
This sequence comes from Clostridium sp. UBA6640, assembly GCF_002455975.1. Lineage (GTDB taxonomy): Bacteria > Bacillota > Clostridia > Clostridiales > Clostridiaceae > Clostridium_J. The sequence goes on along the minus strand of NZ_DKLM01000056.1, from coordinate 15,268 downwards.
ATTCAACAGATGATAATAATGCTACTATGGCGGCGTTAAGATCATATTTTTTAAGTAATGACAATCAAGTAGCTGTTTCAAAAGTAGCTTTTTCTTCTGAACGAAAATGGGGAGCAGTTACTTTTGATCAAATTGGTACTATTATTTTGGGAGCGCCAGAAATCTTATTAAAAGACCAACAATTACCTGAATTAGTGGCAGAAGCACAAGAAATGGGAAGACGTGTTTTACTATTAGCACATACTGAGGATGTTGTAACAGAGGCTGCAATTCCCAATGTTACAGCTATTGTAGCAATTGAATTAGATGACCCAATTCGAAAAAATGCAAAAGAAACATTAGATTTTTTCAAAAATGAGGGTGTTCAAGTGAAAGTTATCTCTGGAGATAACCCAGTAACTGTTTCCAATATTGCTAAAAAAGCTGGTCTTGAAGATTATGCTTCTTATATTGATTTATCTCAGTTGAAGACCGATGAAGAAGTTAGAAAAGCAGCTGATAAATACAGTGTCTTTGGACGTGTGAGACCAGAGCAAAAACAACTACTTGTGAAAACCTTGCAAGAAAATGGCCATACGGTAGCGATGACAGGCGATGGAGTAAATGATGTATTGGCGTTAAGAGAGGCAGATTGTAGTATTGCCATGGCTGAAGGAAATGATGCAGCAAAGCAAGTCTCTCAACTTGTATTATTAGATTCTGATTTTTCAGCTTTACCAGATGTACTTGCAGAAGGAAGACGTGTTGTTAATAATGTTACAAAAGTAGCTTCTATCTTTTTTATTAAGACACTTTATTCATTAGTGCTGTGCATTATCAATGTAGTTACCATGACTGCATTTCCATTTATTCCAATACAAATTACGTTAATTGACTTAGCCATCGAGGGATATCCTTCCTTCTTCTTATCTTTTGAACCTGATAAGAAGAGGATCAAAGGGACCTTTTTAAATACCGTTATAAAAACTGCATTGCCAAATGCAATTTTAATTATTATAAATATTATTGCAGTTTATCTATTAGCTCCAAATCAGGGATTATCTGAGTTAGATAAAGTGACATTAATGTATTATATGGTTGGATTTGTAAGTGTAATTGGTGTACTTAAAGCATGCTTACCATTCAATAAATTAAGAGTATTTTTATTCTCAACTGTAGCAGTAGGTTTTTATGCAGCAGCATATTTATTTAGACATATTTTAAATATCGGTCTATTAACCAATAAAACACTTCCTATTTTCATCGTATTAGCAGTAGTAACCGCTTTATTAAGATGGTTGATTTCAGCTTTTACAAAGAAAAAAGTAACCGTATAAATAAATTATAAAAATTATTAATTCATTATTCATATACATGGCTATGATTAAAATCATAGCCTGTTTTTTCACCACCAGAAAACTTAGGCAATGGACAATTGACGATGGACAATTGACAATTAAGGTTGAAATTAATTTTATAAATTAATTTCTTTAACTATTTTTACTAGCAATTACATTGCTAGTTTTTTATAAGAAGTTATTGTGTAACTTCAAGAAAAGAATCAATTAAAAACTTATCCTATAAAGGAGAAGTTTCCTTAATTTTCAATTGTCAATTTTCCATTCTCAATTGTAAGAGTGTTAGTCTCTACTTTTAATTAGCCCTTTATTTTTAAGTGATGCCTCGTATAATATTATAGTTGAGGCAACTCCAACATTTAAGGAATCACAGTCACCTAGCATTGGGATAGAAACACCAGTATATTCTGTGTTATACCAATCTTCTGATACACCATATTTTTCACTTCCCATTATTATAGCTACTCGTCCTTTATAGTCTAAATCATAATAATTTGTATCTGCATCTGTATCTGTGATTATGGTTTTGAAGTTTTTCTTAACCAACCAATTTTTAATTTCATCAAAATTAGATTCTACAATAGGAACTTTAAAGCAAGATCCCATACTACTTCTTATTAGTTTAGGATGATTTAATCTTGTTTTTCTATTGTTAATAATAATAGCATCTATATCAGTAGCATCAGCAGATCTAATAATAGTACCTACGTTTCCAGGTATCTCTAGGCCATCAAGTATTAATATTATTGAGTTATTGGTAACGTATATGTCATCTAAAGTTTTGTTTTGTAAATAGCATACAGCCATAACACCTTGAGAATTCTCTTTTTCACTTATACTATTAAAAACTTTTTCAGATACTATACAGCATTCTTCAGCTAAATGTACATAATCTTCAACTAATTTTTGAGATTCTACAGAGTGGATTTTTTCTAAACATATTACAAAATATTTTATGGCTACATTATATTTAAGTGCTAAATTTAAAGCCCAAATGCCCTCTATAACTGCTAGTTTTTCAGGATTAGGCTTACTGTTCTTATTTAGACTTATTATTCTATCAGCTATTTTACTCTTCTTACCATAAAATTTAAATTTGTCTTCGTACTTAGCTAAAAATAATTCTTGTTTTTCTTCTAAACTATAATCTTTTAAATCTTTAAAATTGTTCATATTTATTTACCTCATATCTTCTCTAGTGAATTTAATTTAAAAACCAATATACAAATTGATATATTATATTTTTAAATCCTATATATTTTTTGATTTAAGATGAATTTACAATATTTATATAATTATATCATATTTATACTTTGCAAAATAAAGAGAATTTTATAAATATTTATGTAGATAGAAGTAATATTTCCTGAGAAATAGAAGATATATATTAACTTTGATATATCTTATAGATAAACTACTCTGAAATTTAATGTATGTCTGAATA
>NZ_DKLM01000056.1:0-12346 GCF_002455975.1 Clostridium sp. UBA6640 | reverse complement strand
AGAAGTGGTACATCTATATAAAAGTATACCCTAAATAAATTATAGATAAACTACAGAGGAAGGGTATACAATAAAACGACAATAAATCTTAAATGATAAATGGTAATCTTATATTATGAAGATAATGAATTAGGAATTACAATAAAGAAATTTTAAATTTTGGAGGAACAATGAAAATGGTTGATGAAATTAATATAATTACTTTTTCAAAGGAATATCAAGAAGGAGCTAAAAAACTCATTTTAGAAGGTATTAAAGAATATGTAGGAGAAATAAATATTAATTTCAATAAAGATCTTAATAATATAGAAGAGCAATATAAAGATGGACAATTTTTATTGGCTATCCATAAAGAAAAATTAATAGGTACAGGTGCTTTAATTTATAATGGAGAAATTGGCCAAATTGTTAGGATGTCTGTAGATAAGAACTATAGAAATTTAGGCATAGGAAAGAAATTATTGGATAAACTTATCGAAAATGCATTAAAGAGCAATACAAAAAAGATACTAGTAGAAACTACGAAAGATTGGGAGAGTGCGGTTAATTTTTATAAAAAATATGGATTTAAGTTTTTGTATTATAAAGATGATGACATATATTTTTACTTAGATATCAAATAACTAGCGTTTTTATTAAGATTTATGGATTAAATTAAAAACTATAAAGGTAATAGACAGAAAATTATCAACAAATTAGAAAATTATCAACAATCTAAACAGTTTTTATCTTTAATAATTATAAAATTGTGGATAACCTTGTGAAAAGTATTAATATACAAAAATAAAAATGAGAATTAGATTAAAAGAACTTAGCCAATGGAGAGTTTATGAAAATTATGAATTAAGTATGAAGAATGAAGNNATTAGTTTTAATCAAACTAATTCCTTTAATTAATTTTTTACTAGCAATATAATTGCTAGCTTTAATAAGTTACTGCGTAACTTCAAAAAAATCAATTTAAACTTCTCTTATAAAAGAGAAGTATCCACAATTCTTCATTCTTAATTATTAATTCTCAATTAGTCCAAGTGGCATATATCAGCTTCTTTAAGAAATTTTATCTCTCCATTTTCAACTTCTAATATTGTTAGGCAAGTATCATATATATATGGAGGATCCCATAAATTTCTTATTGGAAGATTCTTTAGCTTTGCTAATAGACATTTTATTACTACTGTATGAGTTACAATAAGTATATCACCGTCTTCATTATTTATTATTTCTTCTAAACCTTTTGAAACTCTTTCCATAACTTCAGGAAATGTTTCTCCATCTATAGGAGTATACTCATGAGGATTATTCCAAAAGTTATCATATTCCTTAGGATATTTTACTATTATATCATCGCTAAGCATACCGCCCCATGTACCTAAGTTCATTTCTTTTAAATAGTCTTCAGTAATGATTTCTATGTCTCTATCACCAAGGATATGTTTTGAAGTATCAATTGTTCTACCTAAAGGGCTACTATAAACCTTAGAGAAATTTATATCTTTTAAAGCTTCTCCAAGCTTTTTAGCATTGCTTATTCCCTTTTCAGTTAAGTTAGAATTTTTAAAGCCTTGCATTCTTTTTTCTGTATTCCATACTGTTTGTCCATGACGAGTTATGTATAATTTCATAATATCCTCCTAAATTAAATATTCACTCAATTATATCATAATATGCTGATGAGTTTTGAGGGATTATAAAGAAAAATACAGGATATATAGGTCAGAATAATTGTTAATATATAGACAAAGAAAGGCTGGATAATGTAAATTAAGGTAAAATTAATTCCCTCAAATTCTCAAGTCATGATGCTACGAATAAAGAACTTTTAAAGGTTTTGAAAATTGTACAACTATAGGATTTCCTAATGAAAATTTATTAGAGGGACTTAAAACTAAAATTGTAGGAGCCTATGGATAATAGTATTATCTATAGGTTCTTGGTTTTTAATAAATAAGAACATCATAATACGCTTTTAATTTTAAAAATAGGGTAATATAACTATTTATTATTAGTAAGAATAATATTAATAATTAAGAATAGCTTCATTCTTTAACTTATATAAATATATAGATGAGCTACTTTAAGATAATGCACAATTCACAATTAAGGGGGAAATTAATTCTTACAAATTAATTTCTTTAATGTATTTTTGATTAGCAATTTTATATTGCCAGTCATTATGGCGAACACTGCTTACCGCTACAGAATCAATTTTAAATTTCTCAGCTTCTGGTGAGAAATATACATGATTGTGAATTTACTAAATAATAGGGAGGGTTTTTATGAGTAATATAGCTATTAAATATCTTCAAGAAACTATTAGAAATAAAGATTATAATCCAGAACTAAAACAGGAGTATTTTTTAAAACTTATTGAAGAAGTAGGAGAGCTTTCAGAAGCCATTAGAAAAAATAAGAGAATGAAAGGTAATAAAATAAAAGGAACCATTGAAGAGAAATTATATGATATCCTTTATTACAATTTAGTATTAGCAAACGCTTATGATATAAATTTAGAAGAATGTTTTTATCTAAAGGAAGAGCTAAATAGAAAAAAATCCAAATATTAATTACTTCATAAAGCATTTAAAGTGAGATTCAATTCTCACTTTAAATATTTTGGAAAAAGATATAAAGATTAGTAGACTATTGACGAATCTTAAATTATTAAGGTATTAAAGCTTCTAATAAAGGATTATACACACTAGTATAAATACATTTATTAGAAGAAATATAAATTAATACCTAATTATAGGTATTCTATTAAATAAAATTATATTTATAAAGAAGATGTGGGATTTGATTTATGAATATAAACTAACTGAAAGGAAGTATGATTTATAATGAACAATCTTAAGAAGAAGAAAAGTACTAATAAGATTAAATTTAATTTTAAAAGCATTGGATCTAAATTAATAGCGACCTTTATAATATTATCCTTTATTAGCTGCTCGTCGTTAGCCTTAATATCTATTAGTATTTCCACCAAAGCACTCAACTCTATGGCAAATACCACCCTGCCAGAAACTGCAAAATTACTTTCATCCATGGTTTATGAAAAGTTGAATATTAGAAAAGAAATTCTTAAGAATTTAGCAGTAGATAAAGAAATTTCAGATCCAAATATTAGCATTAATGAAAAAGTAAAGCTTTTAGAAGCTAATGCAGAACTGGATAATTTTATACATGTTGGAATAGCTGATTTAAAAGGTGAATTGATTCTTACTGATGGCAAAGCTAATATATCTGAAAGGGAATATTTTAAAGAGGCTTTAAAAGGAGAGACAACAGTAAGTTCACCTATGGAAAGTATTAATGAAGTAGATAATGGGGCTACTATAGTGGTTTATTGTTCTCCTATAAAAGTAAGAGGTACAAATAATATTATTGGATTTATTGTAGGAATTACAGAAGCAGCAGTTCTTAAAGAGGTTTCTAGGATTAATATCGGAGAAACAGGTAGAGCTTTTATGGTAGATGATGCAGGAATTGTAATTGCTCATGAAAATGAGGAATATATAGGAAAGCTTAATCCTATTGAAGAAGCTAAAAAAGATGCCAATTTTTCAGGGTTGGGAAAATGTATTGAAAAAATGATGAAAGGAGAATCTGGTTCTGAAAATTATAAAATGAATGGTGAAGAATATTTTATGGCTTATGCACCTGTAGGGGATACAGGTTGGTCTGCAGCAATGAGGATTTCCGAAAAAGAAGTTTTAAAAGAAGTAAGCACTATAAAATATATGATAGTTTTATTTTCAGTAATTTGTATAGGTTTAAGTATAATTTTAATATTAATACAGGTCAGAAAGATGAGTAAAACTATGAAAATTTCAGTACAGCATTTAAACGGCATTGCAAGTGGAGATATGACAATTGAGGTTCCAAAGGATGTTGTGAGAAGAAATGATGAGTTTGGAGCAATGGGACAAGCTATGGAAAAAATGCAATGTTCTGTTGGCGCTATTATTAAAAGTCTAAAAGAAAAATCAGCTCAAATTGATGCATATTCGGAGAATTTGGCAAGTCTATCAGAGGAAATGTCAAGTTCATCAGATACAGTAGCCATTTCAGTTCAAGACGTATCTAGAGGAGCAGAAGATCAATCTAGTGATATTGCTGAAATAGCAGAAAGACTTGATGAATTCAATACTCAAATAGAAGAATCTGTAATAGGTCTTAGAGAAATAGAGGCTGGTACTGGAGAAATACAAATGCTTTCTAAGAATAGTAATGAAGGAATGGAAGGTGTTGTTATATCTTCAAATAATGTGAAAACTTCTTTTAATGAGCTTATGAATAAAGTAAATTCAGTAGAATCGAATGTAGATAAAATAAATGAAATTACATCAGTGATTAATAGAATAGCAGAACAAACTAATTTATTAGCGTTAAATGCAGCAATAGAAGCTGCAAGAGCAGGGGAAGTCGGAAGAGGCTTTGCGGTAGTAGCTGATGAAATAAGAAAATTAGCAGAGCAAAGTAAAGTATCTTCAGCAAATATAACGAGGCTTTTAAATGTTATATTTAGTGAAACTAATATAATGGTTAATACTACCTCTGTGGTACAAAATGAATTAATAACACAAAGAGATACAATAGAGGCAGCTAGAGAGTCTTTTGGAAAAATCACAGAAGCAGTTGAGGATATTAAGCCAAAGATAGCTAGAAGTGTGGAAATAGGAAGAAAAGTTGTAAGTGATAAAGAAATAATTTTAAGTAAAGTCCAAAATGCATCTTCTGTATCACAAGAAGTTTCTGCATCATCAGAAGAAATTGCAGCTATAACTCAAGAGATGAATGCATCCTCAGAAGAAGTAGCAAGTGCAGCACAAGAGTTGGCCTTTATGACAAAAGATATGAAAAAGGAAACAGATAAATTTATTGTAGAATAATACACTTAAAAGAATTAGTTATCTTTTAAGATGATTAACAAAAAGAGAGCTTACTTAGTAGTTATGCTCTCTTTTAATTTTTGAGTACTTATTATAGTGAATTCAAATTAAAAATTAATACTAATCAAAAGGAATTTTAAGGCTATTTTAATAATAATAAAGTATAATAAAATTAAACTATGTAAAAATTAGAATAGTTTAATGGAAATTGTATTAGTAAAAATCCTATTATATACTTATATAAGGTTTAAAATAGCTTATAGATACATAACTTTTTATTTTTAAAGACTTTATAGTATAACCAATAGGATTTTTGTATAAATTATTAATAAATGCTAAGTTAAATTTTAGCATTTATTATTTTATACGGAGGTATTTTTTAATGGGCAATGAATTATGCTTAGATCTATCAAAATGCTTACCTTATTTAACTGAGGATGAAATAATAAATTTTTCTCCTATGGTAGAAGAGGCTCATGAGATGTTAGAGAATAAAACAGGTTTAGGAAATGATGCCTTAGGGTGGTTAGATTTACCCATAAATTATGATAAAGATGAACTAGATAAAATTGAAACAGTAGCAGAAAAAATAAATAGCAATTCTGACGCCTTTATAATAATTGGCATAGGAGGCTCTTATCTAGGAGCGAGGGCTGTGATAGAAGCTTTAAAGCATAGTTTTTACAATAGTCTACCTAGAGAGAAAAGAAAAGGTCCCAAAATTTATTTCGTTGGAAATAATATAAGTTCTACTTATTTATCAGAGGTATTAGAGATGGTAGAGGATGTAGATTTTTCAATAAATGTTATATCTAAATCAGGTACAACTACTGAGCCAGCTATTGCTTTTAGATTTTTTAAAAGCGTACTAGAAGAAAGATACGGAAAAGAAGGCGCAAAAGAAAGAATTTTTGTAACTACAGATAAAAAAAATGGCGCATTAAGAAAGCTTTGTGAAGATGAAGGTTATGAGAGTTTTACCATTCCAGATGATATTGGAGGAAGATATTCAGTTCTTACTTCAGTAGGATTACTTCCGATAAAGGTAGCTGATATAGATGTTAAAATGCTTTTAAAAGGTGCAGCAGACGCAAGAGAAGAGTATAAAACAATGGATATTAAAAAAAATAATTGTTATAGATATGCGACCGCAAGACATTTATTATATATGAAGGCAAAAACAATGGAGATTATAGCTAACTATGAACCTTGCCTAATGTATTTTAATGAATGGTGGAAACAATTATTTGCAGAAAGTCATGGAAAGGAACATAGAGGAATTTTCCCTTCTAGTGTAAATTTTTCTACAGATCTTCATTCAATGGGACAATATATTCAAGATGGTCTTAGAACTTTTTTTGAGACTACAATAAACATAGAGGCCCCTAAAAGGGAGCTTATGATGTTTGAAGATGATGAAAACGTAGATGAATTAAACTTTTTATCAGGTAAAACTATAGATTATGTAAATAAAAAAGCTATGGAAGGTACTGAACTTGCCCATAATGAAGGAGGAGTACCAAACATAAGAATAAGTATAAAAGAATTATCACCTTATTATTTAGGTTATATGATATACTTTTTTGAAAAGGCTTGTGCCATAAGTGGATATCTTTTAGGAATAAATCCATTCAATCAAGAAGGTGTTGAAGATTATAAGAAAAACATGTTTGCATTACTTGGAAAACCAGGATATGAGAAAAGAAAAGAAGAACTAAATAAGAGATTAGAGGAAATAAGTGATGAGAATTTTAGTAGACGCAGATGCATGTCCAGCGAAACATATCATTGAAGAAGTAGCTGAAAATTTTAATAAAGAACTAATATTTTATTGTGATTTAAATCATGTAATATCTCCAAGCTATGGAGAGGTTAAATACATGGATAGCGGATTTCAAAGCGTAGATATGAAAATAGCTAATGATACAAAGGAAAAGGATATAATAATAACTCAAGACTATGGAGTTGCAGCCATGGTATTAGGTAAAGGAGCCTATGCCATAAATCCAAAAGGATATATATACACTGATGAAAATATTGATAAGCTTCTTTTTGAACGTCACATTTCGTCAAAAGTAAGAAGAGGTGGAGGTAAAACTTCAAATCCTAAAAAACGTAAAGATGAGGATGATGAAAGACTTTATAAGAACTTATTAAAATTAGTAAAAGAATAACTTATAGGAATTAAGTATGAAGAATGAAGAATGAAGAATTAAGGTTGAAATTAGTTTTGATCAAACTAATTTCTTTAATAGTTTTTTTGTAGTGGCGAACAGTGTTCGCCATTCTTTATTTTTTGAGGATTTATCAATTCACAGTTAAGGTCGAAATTATTTTTTAGAAAAATAATTTCTAAAATGCATTTTAAACTAGCAATACAGTTGCTAGTTTTCTGGAGAACACTGTTCTCCCCTACAGTGATTCTAAATTTCTCAGTGGCAACTGAGAAATATCCAAAATTGTGAATTTTGCCTTGTGAATTGTGCATTAAGCAAAATTGTCAATTTTCAATTGCCGAAGGGTGCAGTAGAGTTTGGAACAAGAATTTATAAATTTAACTAATACTATAGAGAAACTATAGAAATTAAGAATTAAGTATGAAGTATGAAGTATGAAGAATTATGGAGAAAATTAGTTTTGATCAAACTAATTTCTGAAATGTATTTCTAACTAGCAATGAAATTGCCAGTTATGTGGTGAATACTGTTCGCCGCTACAGATAAATATCTGTAATTCTTCATTCTTCATTATTAATTCTTCATCATTTAATCTCGATTTCTCATTTGTTCTGTATCCATATCTGGTTTTATTCCTTCAGGAAAGAGGAGTCCATTATTTGTACGTTCTATTACTGGATAAGAATCTTTAAAGTTTTGTATATCTACATCCGACTTTTTATATGTATAGGTTGGGTCATATAAATCTTTTTTACCTTTAGCCATTTTAAAAGCTCCTTTCTTAAATATAATATATAATAAAGTTTTTTAGTTATTAATCGATTATGATGAATAGATATTCGTAATGTTGATCAAACAAAGATGATTTATCTTATTATTGGAATTTGAGTGATAATTTATTCTTTTCTATATTTTGGAACTATAGTATAATGAAATAGGGTATATGAAACAAAATAAATGGTTAAATATGGAGTAAATGCTCTGGAAATATAGAAAAAAATTCCATTAAGTGTTTTGAGAATTATGAACTGGGGAGGAATGGGTAATAAATGAATGAAATGAATATTATTACAAACATGCAAAGTCCTCAAGAAAAGGGTACGGAAATAACTATTAGCATTGAAAATGAAATAGAACAAAATTTATTATATAAATTTCTAATTGGAAATGATGGAACTTGGGAGACTATTAAAGATTTTCAAAGTGATAGTTGTGTTAAGTGGCATCCTAAGGATGATGGAAAATATATAATAATGGTACAAGCCAAAAATGAAGGAAGTAAGAAGCCATTTGATTTTATGTCTAAAATAGATTACATAATTGGCAAGTGTGAAGAAAATTTAATAAAATCCATATATTTAGATAAAGATGAAGTTAAAGTTGGAGAAAAGATTAACTTAAATGTAGAGGGAATTTCGCCAGCTATAATGTATAGATACTGGATTAAAGAAAACTCTCGTTGGACTCTTTTAACGGATTATTCTGCTCAAAATAATTTAAGCTATACTCCAAAGCAGCATGGAGAAATGGAATTTTTAGTTGAATGTAAGAATATACAATCAAAAAATTTATTCGATGACTTTAAGTCTATAAGATTTGAGGTTCTACCAATTTCTTCATTGGAAATAACCAATTTTAGATGTATATCAACAGAGCTTTTAGTTGATAGTGAACTTATTTTTGAAGTAGAAGCTAATTTTGATGAGAGCAGGGTTATATTATATAAATTTGTTAAGATAAATGAATATGGAGAAGCAACTTGTATTCAAGATTATTCTACTAAAAGACTAGTTACTTTTAGTGAGAATAAAAAAGGAGATTATAAACTCTTATGCTTAGCTAAAGATATGTATTCACCTAAAGAGTTTGATGATAGAGCTATTATTCATTATAAAATTGCACCTTATAATCCTATTAAACTTCTAAGTTTTACTAGTGATTTAAGTTCTCCTCAAGTTATAGATACTGCTATAACATTAAAAGCAGTAGTATCAGGTGGAAAAGAATTGTTATATAGGTTTGTCATAGATGGCAATGAAAGCCAAACTACTAAATATAGTAATGTAAATAACTATCTTTGGAACCCTACAAAATGTGGAGAATATATTATTGAAGTTTATATTAAAGATAAGTCTTTTGATGGAGATTACGAGCTTAAAGAAAAAATGAATTTTACTATTGAGGAAGATTTTGTAGAAAAGGTAGAGATAGCTGAAATTTTATTTGATAAGAAAAGACAGCTTTTAGTTAAAGAACCTATAAATGTTAAAGTTATTGCTACTGGCGGAATAGAATTAAAATATAGTTTTATAGTTAAGAAAAATGATAGAATAGTCGATAAAATAGAATATGGATATAATAATTGGGTTGACTTTTCTCCGGAAGAAGTAGGACAGTATGAACTTGAAATTATGGTTAAAGATAAGCGATCTAAAAGAGAATATGATATTCATTCTGTAGCTTATATTGATTGCTATGAATATATTCCAGCTAAGATAGAATATGTTTTAACATCTAGTAAGGAATATTACCTAGTAGGAGATTCCATAGTATTAGAAGCGGTAATAGAGAATACGGAAAATAGCCTTATAAAATATAATATTAAAATAAATGGCCATGAGGTTGAAAAATCTGATTTTATATCAGAGAAAAAATTTAGATTTATTCCAAGATGTGCAGGGCGATATGTTGTAGATATTATGGGCAAAAATATTTCAAGTACAGTGGAATATGATAGTAAAAAAAGTTTAATTTTTAATGTATTAGAGGCACCACCAATTACAAATTGTAAAATAGCTATCGATAAGAAAGAACTTAAATGTAATGAGTCAATAAATTTTACAGTAAATTCTCAAGGTGGAAAAGATACAATATATGAATTTTACCTTATGGAAAAAGGCGATTGGAGATTGATTCAAAAGTATAGTAAAAAAAGCTATTATACTTTTATACCATTTAAAAAAGGCTTTTATAAACTATTGGCATTAACAAAAAGCAGTCATAAGAAAATAGCATATGAAGACTACGATATACTAGAGATTAAGGTAAACTCATAAAAGTTTTGAAAGATAGGTGAGAATTTTGACGGTACAAAACGTGGGGAACATTGAAAATAATACTATGAATAACATGCTGCCAATTATGCTAGCAACAAGCATGTTTAAAGGTTCAGGAGAAGGTGGCAGTGAAGGCTTTAATATGATTCTAAGCAGTCTTTTAAATGCCTTAAAAGAAAAGGATGAAGCCAGTAAAATTAATGGACAAGCAGCCTTAGGAGCAAATAATGATTTAACTCATATTACAGATTTAATTTTAAGATCTGACTATAATTTAGATGGAATTATAAGCAGAGGTACTAGCAGTGCTAGCTATCATGGAATTAGTAATGGATACATTTCTCCTACAACACCTGTAAGTGATGATATTAGAATTGAAAGTGCGATTAAAGAGGCTTCATTAAAACATAACGTAAATCAAGGTTTAATAAGAGCTATTATAAAGGTTGAGTCAGACTTTAATCCTCAAACTGTATCATGGGCAGGGGCAATGGGGCTTATGCAGCTTATGCCTGAAAATGTTAGCCATTATGGGGTCAATGATCCATTTAATATTGAAGAAAATATTGATGCAGGTACAAGACATATAAAAGATTATTTAGAAATGTTCAATGGAGATTTAGAAATGGCATTAGCAGCTTATAATTGCGGACCAGGAACTATGCAGTGGAGAGGCGTAAAAACTCATGCTGATTTTAATAAACTACCAGAAGAGACTCAAAATTATCTTGTGAAAATAAAACAGTATTACAACCCTTAAAAATCACCCATTTGGGTGATTTTTGAATTAAGAATTAAGAATGAAGGATGAAGAATTGAGGAGGAAATTAGTTTTAATAAACTAATTTCTTTAATAGATTTTTTTAACTAGCAATTTTATTGCTAGTTTTTTTCACCTCTNNTGCAGTATAGTTCGGAGCAAGACCTAATAAATTTAGCTAATCTTAAGGAGTATCTATTATAATTAAGAATTAAGCATGAAGAATGAAGAATTATAGTTAAAATTATTTTTGAACAAAATAATTTCTTTAAATAGATTTCTTGTAGCGGCGAACATTGTTCGCCATTCTTTTTTAATTTCTCAGTGGCAACTGAGAAATATCCATAAATTTTTCATTCTTAATTCTTCATCCTTAATTAAAAAATGATAATCTATAATTATCATTTTTTATGTCTTGTTTTATTTTATTCTAAATGTATATAATAAGGAGTGTTAAGTTTAGCCGTTGAAAGGTAGGATTAGAATATAATGGAAAGATTAGATAAAGTTTTAGCAAATTTAGGTCATGGAAGTAGAAAAGAAGTTAAGGCACTATGCAAAAAAGGAGAAGTTTTAGTTAATGGTGAAGAGGTTAAAGATAGTGCTATGAAAATTAACCCTGAAGTTGATGTCATTGAAGTTAAAGGGGAAGTTTTAAACTATAGAGAATTTATATATATAATGATGAATAAACCTGATGGAGTGGTAAGTGCTACTTTTGATAACTATGATGAAACAGTAATAGATATTTTAGACCCAGAGTATCAAGTATTTAAACCATTTCCTATAGGAAGGCTAGACAAAGATACAGTAGGGCTACTTTTAATAACTAATGATGGAGAACTAAATCATAAATTAATATCTCCTAAAAGTCATGTAGATAAGGTTTATTATGCGGAGATAGATAAAGCAGTTACAGAAGAAGATATTAAAGCCTTTGAAGACAGAATTACATTAGATGATGGATACCAATGTATGCCTGCAAAATTAGAAGTACTTAAAGCAGATGAAAATGGCTCAGAAGTTTTAGTTACAATTCAAGAAGGTAAATTCCATCAAGTTAAAAGAATGTTTGAAGCAGTAGGAAAATCTGTAGTTTATTTAAGACGAATAAGTTTTGGACCACTAAAAATAGATGAAAATTTAGAAGAAGGCACATATAGAGAATTAACAGAAGAAGAAATAGAAATGCTTAGAAATGTGTAGAAAAAACTTAAACAATGCACAATTCACAATTAAGGATGAAATTATTTTTAGGAAAAATGATTTCTTTAAATTGATCTTTTGACTAGCAATTTTATTGCTAGTTTTTTTGTATTGGCAAACTTTATCAATACACAATTAA
Organism: Clostridium sp. UBA6640; assembly: GCF_002455975.1. Taxonomy (GTDB): domain Bacteria; phylum Bacillota; class Clostridia; order Clostridiales; family Clostridiaceae; genus Clostridium_J. The sequence continues at coordinate 116 of NZ_DKLM01000056.1, read as the reverse complement.
GGTGGAAATTATTTTTAATTAGCAATGTAATTACTAGTTCCTTGAAGAGTTACTCCATAACTGTGAACTGTGCATCGTGAATTGTGAATTGAATTCGGATTGGCCCCCTAAAAGTG
>NZ_DKLM01000138.1:60312-63364 GCF_002455975.1 Clostridium sp. UBA6640 | reverse complement strand
AAAATAAAATTTATTTTAAAAAGCTTCAAAGGCTTTCGCTGTGGAGTTTTAGCCATAATTATTCATCTTTAATTCTTAATTTTTAATCCATAAATGGGAGCTTTTGTTCTATGGCATTATCCCTTCAAGATGAACAAATTAAGGAAAATGCGGTGGCATCAGGGCCAATTTGGACTCCGTTAATCCCAACAGTTTTAATGAAAGTGAAGTAGGACAATTTAGAAGCAATTCAAGTAAAAGGCCAGGCCAGCCAGCAGAATTAGCAGAGGATTATTTATATTTAGCTAGTGATTTATCATCTTTGCATCTGGAGAGATAATTCATGTTAGCGGTGGGATAATAATCAATGGACAAAATCAATAAAAAAGTTAATTTAAAAAAGCCTTCACTTTTGTGAAGGCTTTGAATTTGAATAAATTAAGCTTGAGTAGAGCGTTTTTCTACTAACTTTAATTTTCTTGCTTTAAGTTTAACATCTGGCTCTCTTGGAAGTCCAAATTTTGGAATAAATCTATCTAAACCAGTAACGGTAAGTATTAATATAGAAGATACAGCTATAAATGCCATAAAGTTGTATTTAAGTATTTCCAGAGCTTTAAATTCGTGTAGTGGATATATAGCAGAAGCTATGCCTACATAAAAGGTCATATATACATGCCATGGGAATAATTGGGAACCAAAAACTCCAAGTGCATCAGAGAAGGTAGCATTTCTTAAACGAAGTTTATACATTGACTCTTCATCACCTTCAACATTTTCATCAACTATTTCCTTAATAATTGGTCCAATTGTAACTATTTGAGCCATCTCATCTGCAAGAGCAGCATTTCCCAAAATAGAAAGACATCCGTTCCAGAACATAAGTTGTCTTACATTTCTAGATAGTTTAACAACTAACTTTGATATAGGTTGGAAAGCGTTCATTTTTGACATCAGTCCTCCAAAGGCGCCTACCCACATCATCATAACTATAACCCATTCACCAGCTTCAGCAAATCCACCTTGAACTAAACCCATAAATGCAGGTACTGATTCTACAGTTCCAGCTAATAAACCAAGTAATAATGAAGAAATTATTCCTATTGCTAAGCAAGCAAGAGTTTGTATACCTTTAACAGCAGCTCCAATAACTAAAATTAGTGGAATAATCATATAATATGGAACTCCAGTTCTAACTTGATTTAGTAAGGTAATAGCTTCAGGTTTCTCTGTTTCTAGAACAGTCCAAACCTCACTAGGTATTGCATTAATTGCAGTAGAGGCATCTGCAGCAGTTGTTGGCAAATTCATAACTAAACTTGCAACATAGAACAATATGGCTGTAATAGCTAAACAACTTACTGACCAAACTCCTTGATGTCGTATTCTATCAATAACTTCAACTTTTTGAATACCTGAACTAACTACAGTAGTATCAGATATAAGACCAATATTATCTCCAAAGCATGCACCACCAGCAATTGCAGCTGTAGTTAATACTATGCTTCCATCAACTATATGGCATAACCATAAAAATATTGGAGCACAAGCTGCGAAGGTACCCCAAGAAGTACCGGTAGCTACGGATAATACGCATGTAACTAAGAAACTGGTTACAGCAACTGTTCGTCCGTTTAATCCAAGACTTAATGCTAAATTAACGATTGAAGCACCAACTCCAGTAGACATAAATGCTGAGGCCATTGCATAAGCAAGCATTAGTATAAAGAATACTAATTGCATACTTTTAACGTTATCGACAGCACAATCAACTATTTCATCGAATTTTAGTTTTTCAGTTAACCTCGCAATAAGTGCCGCATAAACAGTTGCTATTGGTGCCGCAAGCAACGCATCCACCTTTAACATCATAAGTCCTGCCATTACAAAGACAGGTGAAAGCTTTAATAATGCTAACATAAAAAAATCCCCCCTGATAAACTTTTGTTAAAATACTAGCTTAAGAAAGTAATTGATTTATTGAATGAAAAATTTCACTCTTTAAGCTATATGTAAATTATAAAACCTTTTTGCTTAAAATTCAACGTATTTTGAAAATTAAGACAAATAGTTTTTAAAATATAATTTTATTGTAAAAAAATGAAAAATAATGACTAATAATTGATATTTTTCTATAGTTAACAAAAAAATAACAAAAAAAGTATTAAAACTAATTTTAGTCTTAATACTTTTACAAAATTACTAATAATCAGATGTAATTTTATTATCGTTATTTACTATAGCTATAGATGCACTAGCACCTATTCTATTCGCACCAGCTTCTATAAACTTCAATGCATCTTCTGTAGTTCTAACTCCACCAGAAGCTTTAACACCTATTTGCGGGCCAACTACTTTTCTCATTAATTTAATATCTTCTACAGTTGCACCGCCAGTACTAAAGCCAGTTGAAGTTTTCACAAAATCTGCACCTGCCTCTACAGAAAGCTCGCAAGCTTTAATCTTTTCTTCTTCTGTTAATAAGCATGCTTCTATTATAACTTTAACTATAGCTTTATCTTTAGCAGTTTCTACAACTTCTTTTATATCTTTTAATACTAAGTCATAATTTTTATCTTTTAAGGCACCTATATTTATAACCATATCAATTTCATTTGCACCTAATTCAATAGCTCTAGCTGTTTCAAAAGCTTTTGCTTTTGAATCCATAGTTCCTAGTGGAAAACCTACTACTGTGCACACTAAAACACCTGAATCTTTTAATTCATCTGATACAAATTTTGTATAACAAGAATTAACGCAAACAGATTTAAACTTGTATTCCTTAGCTTCATCACATATCTTTTTTACTTGTTCTATAGTGGCATCTGCTTTTAATATTGTGTGATCAATCATTGAAGCAATATTCATTTATAAAACCTCCATTATCTAATAAAACACTAATTTTAGTGTTTTTTAAAAAAAATTAATATACCCCATAGGGGTATATTAATATAATAAGTTAAATTATATTAATAGTCAATAGTTAGCTTATTCATTCGTAAAAGAGTAAGTTTCGATAGGTTGAATTATATAAATTTATAATAGTTTATCCATATGATAAAAATATATT
>NZ_DKLM01000138.1:0-60306 GCF_002455975.1 Clostridium sp. UBA6640 | reverse complement strand
AATTCTCAATTACATAAATATAAGCTAAAACAATTTGTTAGCACAATTTTATGAGTGTACAGATTAAATTTAGGAAGGGTATATATATTAGAGCTTAAAAATTAATATCATCTAATATTTTAAATAATTCATTGAATTTATCTAATTTTGTTTTATCTTCAATCTTAAATCCTGAATTAAAAAAAGTGATATTGCCATTACCTTCATTTGAAGAATTCATTTCGTTTAGTGTTCTTTCAAGATTTCTTACAGTGCCAATATTTCCATCAATTATGTTAATATTTGATGGAAATAATTTTTTAAACATATTTTTATAGAAGGAAAAATGAGTACATCCTAATACAATAGTTTCATAATTATTTAAATCATATTTATTTAATTGTTCTTTAAGATAAGGTAATATTACTTCTTCATTAAACTCAAATTTTTCAGAGAATTGAACTAATCCTGGAAGAGGTAATAAATCAACAATATGTTCATTATTCAATCTACTGATAAGATGCCTTAGTTTATTTTCCTTTAGAGTTAAAGCAGTACCTGTTACCAAAATTCGTTTGTTTGTATTTTTATTTATTTCAACAGCAGGCTTCACAGCAGGTTCCATTCCGATAATTGGAATATTATATTTAGCTCTCAAGTCTTCTATTGCTATGCTTGTAGCAGTATTACAAGCTATCACTATTACTTTAACTTCTTGACTTATAATAAATTCTATAGCATCAAAAATATATTTTTTTACTTCATTTTTAGGCTTTGGTCCATATGGAACGTTTGATGTATCAGCGTAATATAAATAATCTTCATGAGGCAACATTTTTAACGCTTCATGTAGCACAGTAATACCTCCAATACCAGAATCAAAAAATCCTATCTTCATCTTCATTCCTCCAATAAGTAAAGTTTATATATAAATTTCATATACGCAATTTTATTATAATACAAAATAGAGATTAGTAGGAAAAATAAAATTGATATTTTTCAAATATAGATTAAGGGAACTTTAAAAAAAGTTCCCTTAATCTATATTTAAACGCAATTCTTTAAACATGGCTCAAATATTAAATTTTCTTTATCATTTCGAAGGTAAAAGGATCCTTATTAGATCTTTTATTTAATCTACCTGATAAGCTATAAGATAATAACAAGAAAATAAATCCTATAGCACTACCATATAATTCATAATTTTTCATTCCTAAGGATTTAAATAAGACTATTCCACCTATAAGACCTAATAAGGTCATTACAGTTGGAAAAAAATATGCCCAAAAGGTCATTTTAGAAAATATTTTATCTTGTATAGAAACTAATACTTCATCACCAACGGAAGCATTTAAAGTATTTTCTATGCTTATAAGTAGCATATCAGAAGGGCAGCCAGATTTACATCCAGAACAATTGCCGCCGCAACCTGACTTTTTAACAAAAGCAACTTCAGCAATGTCACCGTTTAATTTTTTTACACGTCCTTTTTGTTCCATGATATCACCTCAAAAGAATTTATTTTAAATTCTAATAATAAAAGACTTACAATTGTAAGTCTTTTATTATTTATATTATATAACTAATTTGCTACTTCAGCAACTTTAGGTTTACGTAAATTCTCAATTGAATGTTTAGGACATTTGTTTGAACAAATACCACAATTTACGCATTTATCGTAATCAATTACTGGTAAATTATTTTCCATAACAATTGCTTCTTTTGGGCAATTCTTTGCACATAATGAGCATGATATACAACCTACAGAGCAAGCATCCATAACTTCTTTACCCTTAACTTTTGAGTTGCATTGTACACGAACCTTAGAACTCTTTGGAACAAGTCCTATGATTCCTTTAGGGCAGGTATTTACACAAGCACCACAGGCAACACATTTATCTTCTATAATTTGCGCAACACCATTTACTATTTCTAAAGCATCAAATTTACATACTTTAACGCAACTGCCTAATCCTAAGCAACCATCCATACAAGCTTTAGAACCACTACCAGGTACGTTCATAGCTTCATTACAGTCTTTTATACCAAAGTATAAGCTTTTTTCTTTAGCGACACCACAAGTACCTTTACATCTTACATAAGCCACTTTAGGATCGCTTTCTTCAAGAGATACACCTAAAATATTAGATATTTTTTCAGCGCAAGCTGAACCACCAGGTGAACATAAATTAGGAGCTACGCCTTCAGATACTACAGCTTCTGCATATGCATCACAACCAGCGAAACCACATCCACCACAGTTTGCTCCAGGTAAGCAATCTCTTACTAAAGGGATTCTTTCATCAACTTCAACTTTAAATTTATCGTTAGCATATCCAAGTAGTAAACCAAATAGAAGTCCAAGACCACCAAGGCTTAATACGGGATATAAAATTGCTTTTAATTCCATTAAAAGACCTCCTTATATAAGACCATTGAATCCAAAGAAAGCAATTGCCATAAGACCAGCAGTTACTAGTGCAATCGGTAATCCTTGAAATACTTCAGGCATATCAGTATTTTCTTCCATACGTTCTCTAAGACCAGCTAAAAGAACTATGGCAAGCATATATCCCAGTGAAGCTCCTAAGCCGTTAACTATAGCTTCAATTAAGTTATATCCATTTTCTATGTTTAAAACTGCGATACCAAGTACAGCACAGTTTGTTGTTATAAGTGGTAAGAATATACCAAGAGCTCTATACAAACTAGGATTAGTTTTCTTTATAACTATTTCAATAAATTGTACTAATGACGCAATAACAAGTACAAAGGCTAAAGTTGATAAATATTCTATATTAAGTGGTTTTAATATAAACATATTTACAATGTAAGTTATGATTGAAGACAATACTATTACGAATACAACAGCAAAGCCCATTCCTTTAGCAGTTTCTGTTTTCTTTGATACTCCTAAGAATGAACATATCCCTAGGAATTTAGCTAATAATACGTTATTAACAAGTAATGCACTTAAAAATATACCAAAAAGTCCCAAATTTATTCACCTCTCTATTGCTTATTTAACAGCTTTAGCTTTCTTTTCTTTAGATATTTTAACTTGATTCATTACAGCAAGTATAATTCCTAAAGTTATGAAAGCACCTGGTGCTAGTTGCATAATTCCCATTGGTTCGTATGAACTTGGAAGTATTTGAATTCCATATATTGTTCCAGCACCTAATAATTCTCTTATACATGCTAATACTGTTAATGCTACTGTAAAACCAAGACCCATACCTATAGCATCAAATATAGAACTTACTACTGAATTTTTAGAGGCATAAGCTTCAGCTCTACCTAAAATTATACAGTTAACAACTATAAGAGGTATGAATATACCTAAAGATTTATAAAGGTCTGGTAAGTAAGCTTGAAGCAAAAATTGTATCAAAGTTACGAAACTAGCTATTACAACTATAAAAGCTGGTATTCTGATTTTATCAGGAATAAGTTTTCTAAGTAGAGAAATAACTGCGTTTGAACCAATTAAAACAACAGTAGCTGCAATACCCATACCAATAGCATTTTGCACACTGCTTGTAACAGCTAGTGTAGGACACATAGCTAAAACTTGTACGAAAACAGGATTTTCTGTAATTACTCCAGTCTTTAATCTTTCTATAAGTTTTTTCATAATTACTGTGCTCCTTTCAATTGTTCATTAAATACTTTTGTTGCAATATTTACACCATCAGCAACTGCCTTTGATGTAATTGTTGCACCTGAAAGAGCAGAAATTTGATCATCACCTGAAGAAGCACCTTTAACAACATTCAATTCTGTTTCTGCTTTTTTATCTTTAAATTTATCCATAAATTCAGGTTCAGCAGCTTTTGCTCCAAGTCCTGGTGTTTCACCGTGTGATAATATTTTTATTCCTTTTATTGTTCCGTCTGAAGATATTCCTACCATCATGTTAATATCACCGCCATATCCTTTAGTAGAAACATTTAAGCAATATCCAACATTTTCTCCACTTTTAACACCGCTTTGCACAGCTAAAATTTCAGGTGTTTCAGCATTATCAAATTTAAATTCTTCAAAATCTTCTGCATCTGGAAGTATTTCTCTCATCGCAGCATTTTTTTCTTCTTTTTCTTTAGCCATAATTGGTTCCATTGTTACAGAATAAGCAATTCCTAAGATTATTCCAGCAATAGCTGCTATTGTAAGAAGTATTCCACCTAATTTTAAATTCTCTTTCACTTATTTTACCTCCCCAAAAGCACGTGGCTTGAAAAATTTATCAATCATAGGTACAAACAAGTTCATGATTAATATTGAATAAGATACACCTTCTGCATATCCTCCAAATATACGTATTACTGCAGTTAATATACCGCAACAAATACCAAAGACTATATGACCTTTTGTAGTCATTGGAGAAGTGGTGTAGTCAGTAGCCATAAAACAAGCACCTAAGATTAATCCGCCTGAAAACATTTCTATTAAAGCTTGTTGTGCGACAAATCCGTCTCTTCCAAATTTTCCGAGTACTAATGTTAGTATAAAAGTAGTTGCTATATAACTTACAGGTATGTGAAGTTTAATGACTCTTCTATAAAGTAAATAAGCAAATCCTATTAATAATGCTAGTGCTGAAGTTTCACCTATACATCCACCAACATTACCTATAAACACATCCCAAAGTTGAGGCATTGCACCGCCGCCATTTTTAAAGATTGCTAGAGGAGTAACTGTAGCTACACCATCTAAAGTCCATGTTGTCATATGAACTGGATATGCAGATAATAAAAATGCTCTTGCTGCTAAAGCAGGGTTAACTATATTTTGGCCAATACCTCCAAAAAAGCATTTAACTACTATAATTGCAAATGCACTTCCAATAACTGCTACCCATATAGGGGTTGTTGGAGGCATATTGAACGCTAATAATATTCCGGTAACGATTGCACTTAAATCATATATTTTAATTGGTCTTTTAGTAATCTTTTGAAATAAATATTCAAATGCTACACATGAAATAACACAAGTAGCAGTAACTATTAAAGCACCAGTTCCAAGAAAATATATTCCAGCTATTAGAGCAGGTAACAATGCAATAATAACATCTCTCATTATAGTATTAACGGTTTCTTTTGACTTTACATGAGGAGATGATGATACTGTATATAGTTTATCTGACATACTATTTACCTCGATTTCTTTAGAATTTATCTGAGGAGATGATGCCGTTGTATTTAATTTATCTGACATATTTTTCACCTCGATTATTTATTTTTTATTTCTTCTATTATTTATTATTACTCTTTTTCCTTCACGACAAGTTTGAGTTAAGTGACGTTTAGCAGGGCAGACATAAGTACATGCACCACACTCAATACAAGATAATCCATTATCCTCTTCAAAAGTTTCAAAATCTCTTCTAACTACAGAACTGTTAAGTCTATATGGTCTTAAGAACATTGGGCAAGCACCTACACATTTTCCACATCTAATACAGCTAGATTCTTCTGTAAGTTCTGCTTGTTTTGCAGTTAAAGCTAATACTCCGGAAGTTCCTTTTATAACAGGTGTATTTATTGAAATAAGGGTTGTACCCATCATTGGACCACCAGAAATTATTTTAACTGGATCCTCATTAAAACCATTACATGCTTCAACTAGTTCGCTTATTGGAGTTCCTAATTTAACTCTTAAGTTCTTAGGAGTTTTTACTGCTTCACCAGTAACTGTAACTACTCTTTCAGTTAAAGGTTTACCTGTAGATAGAACGTTTCCAATTTCATATGCAGTTGCAACGTTTTGAACTATACATCCTACGTCAGCAGGTAGCTTTCCTGTAGGTACTTCACGTTTAGTAATAGCATAAATTAATTGTTTTTCAGCTCCTTGAGGATATTTAGTTTTTAAAGCTTTAACTTCTATATTTTTTAGTTCTGCAACAGCAGATGACACTATTGAAATAGCATCTTTTTTATTATCCTCTATACCTATGTAGCATTTTGCATTTGGAAACATGTAAGATAGTATCTTAACTCCTTCAATAATTTCCTTGTAGTTTTCTACCATTAATCTGTAGTCACAAGTTAAGTAAGGCTCGCATTCTGCAGCATTAATTATAATGCTATCAATTTTTTTATCGCTGCCTGGAGATAATTTTACATGAGTAGGGAAGCACGCTCCACCTAATCCAACTATACCAGCTTCATTAATTATAGAGATTATTTCTTCATTACTTAGCTTTGTATAATCATGACCTGTAGCTTCAATTTCCTCATACAATCCATCATTTTCAATAATAACAGACATAATTTTTCTACCGTTTGTATGAAGCATTGGAACAACATTTTTTACAGTTCCAGAAACGCTTGAATGTATTGGAGAAGAAACAAATCCTGCAGCCTGTCCAATTTTTTGACCTACAAGAACTCTATCTCCTTTATTTACTATTGGTTCACATTCACCACCAATATGCTGAGACATAGGAAAGACTAAATCTCCCTTTGGAAGTAATCTTTCAATTGCACTATTTTCAGTTAAGTGCTTTCCATGTGGGGGATGAATTCCACCTTTGAAAGTTAAAAGTCCCATAATGATCCTCCTTTTGTTATAAATAATACAAATTTTCATAATTTATTATACCGCTTAAATATGTAAGGTGCAATAATTATAAGCAATATTGAAAAAAATGTAGAAAAAATAAGAGGTTTTTTAATACTTTTTTAAAGTAATTAAAAAATATTGATAAAAAATAAACAAAATTATACAAAGCTAAAAAAATAATTTTAAATAATTGTTGATTTTTTTAACAAAGCTATGATAAAATAAAGTAAAATCATAAACAAATGTTTATGAAATAAGCATAGGATTAGGAGGTTAAAATGACAAAACGGGAAGAAGAAATACTAAACTTAATAAAATCTAACCCCTTAATATCTCAAAATGAACTCAGTGAAGTTTTAGGAATTACTAGATCCTCAGTAGCAGTTCATATTGCAAATCTTATTAAAAAAGGATATATATCCGGTAAAGGATATATAATTAATGATGAAAATTTTGTCACTGTAATTGGTGGTGCTAATGTAGATATTTTGGGATTTTCGTCTAATGAATTAAGATATAGAGATTCTAATATTGGAAATATAAAAGTTTCATTAGGTGGAGTAGGAAGAAATATAGCAGAAAACCTAGTTAGACTTGGAGTTAATACTAGATTAATAACCACAATTGGTGATGATATCTATGGTATGAAAATATTAAATGAATGTAGGGATATAGGTATTGATTTAGAACATAGTTTAAAATTAGAAGGATATGATTCATCAGTATACATGTCAATTTTGGATTCAAGTGGAGATATGCATGTAGCTATATCACAAATGGATATTCTAGACAATATGTCTATTGATTTTATAAAACAAAAGAAAAATGTAATTGAAAGTTCGAAGATATGTATTATAGATACCAATCTTCCTAAAGAAGTTATTGAATATATAGTAAATAATTTTAAAGATACAAAATTTTTCTTAGATACGGTTTCTACTGAAAAAAGTAAAAAAGTTAGAGATATTATTGGAAGATTTCATACTATTAAGCCAAATAAATATGAAGCAGAAATATTATCTGGCATAAAGATTAATAGTAATGAAGATTTACCAAAGGTATGTGATTACTTTTTAAACAAAGGAGTAGAAAGAGTATTTATATCTCTAGGGGCAGAAGGGGTTTACTATAAAGATAAGTTTACATCCAAATATGTACCTAATTCTAAAATAAAGGTAGTTAACTCAAATGGAGCAGGAGATGCTTTTATTGCTGGGTTAGTTTATAGTCACCTAAATAATTTTGATGTTGATAATACTATAAAATTTGCTATGGGATGTTCACATTTGGCACTATCCCATGAAAATACAATTAATCCTAATATAAATTTAGACAGTGTTAATGAAAAATTAAAGGAGATGGAATTATGTTAAAAAACTATTTAGAAATAAGTGAAGAAGTATCAAAAGCATTAAGTGAGGGAAAACCAGTAGTAGCGTTAGAATCTACAATAATATCTCATGGTATGCCATATCCAAGAAATGTAGAAACTGCATTAAATGTAGAAAAAATAATAAGAGAAAATGGTGCTGTACCTGCAACTACAGCTATATTAAATGGAAAGATAAAAGTTGGATTATCTGCTGAAGAGGTAGAATACTTAGGAAAAGCTAAAAATGTTATTAAAATGAGTAGAAGAGATATGCCATTTATAGTAGCAAATAAATTAGATGGAGCAACAACAGTAGCAGCTACTATGATAATTGCACAATTAGCAGGAATTAAAGTTTTTGCTACAGGTGGAATAGGTGGAGTTCATAGAGGAGCGCAAGAAACTTTTGATATATCTGCAGATTTAGATGAATTAGGAAAAACTAATGTAGCAGTAGTATGTGCTGGAGCAAAATCTATATTAGACATAGGTTTAACATTAGAATACCTAGAAACAAAAGGAGTTCCTGTTTTCGGATTTAAAACAGAAGAATTACCAGCTTTCTTTACTACTAAATCTGGATTCAAAGTAGATTACAGAATTGATAGTGAATTAGACTTAGCTAAAGCTTTAAAAGCTAAATGGGATCTAGGCTTACAAGGAGGAGTAGTTGTAGCTAACCCAATACCTAGTGAATACGCTATGGACTTTGATAAAATAAATAATGCTATAAATGATGCTGTAAAAGAGGCAGAAGAAAAAGGGATAAAAGGTAAGGAAAGTACACCTTTCTTATTAGGTAAAGTTAAGGAAATTACTGAAGGACAAAGCTTAGAAGCAAATATTCAACTTGTATACAACAATGCAAAATTAGGTGCAAAATTAGCTACTGAGCTTAGTAATTTAAAATAGAAGATAATTTATAAAGAATCAGGTTTATAAAGAATCAGGTTTATAAAGAATCAGGTTTATAAATGTAATAATTTATAAACCTGATTCTTTTATATACCTATATTAATGTAGAGAATTTTCTACTAGAGAAAGAAAAAGAATTATGCTATTATGAATGTTGGGAAAAGTTACATATATTTTATTTGGGGAGGAAGTGACATATGGAGAATAGCTTAGATAACAAAAGAAGGTTTTATAAGACAATGTTATCTTTAGCACTTCCAATTATGATTCAAAATTTAATATCATCATCACTAAATATGGTTGACACTATGATGATTGGAAAATTAGGAGAAGCACAAATTGCAGCTGTAGGCCTTGCAAATCAATTTTATTTTTTATTCTCCTTATTTATTTTTGGATTAAATAGTGGGTGTGCTATATTTATAGCTCAGTTTTGGGGGAAGAGGGATGTTAAAAGTATAAGAAAAGTATTGGGATTATGTATAATCTTAGGGAGCATAGGATCGATATTTTTTACAGTAGTAGCATTGATATTTCCTACGAAGGTTATGAGCTTTTTTACTAAAGATAGACAAGTTATTTCATTAGGAGTAGAATATTTAGAAATTGTAGGATGGAGTTATGTAATAACCGCCATTAGTTTTGCTTTTTCTTTTGCATCAAGAAGTATTGGGAGAGCTAAATTGCCTATGATCACAAGTGCAGTTGCATTAATATGTAATACTGTTTTTAATGCAATACTTATATTTGGAAAATTAGGGTTTCCTGTTTTAGGAGTTAAAGGTGCAGCTATAGCTACGGTTATAGCAAGAGTAATTGAGATGGTATTAATTTTATCTGTTACATATATACGAAAAACTGCCTTAGCTGGCAAGTTAAATGAATTTTGTGATTTAAGTAAGGAATTTATATTTAACATAATTAAGACCATATATCCTGTAGTAATAAATGAAATATTTTGGTCTTTAGGCATAACTATGTATTCTGTAGCTTATGCAAAAATTAGTACTAACGCATTGGCTACGTTCCAAATTGCAGGTACAGTTCAGAATATATTTACTGTAGCAGCTTTTGGACTTGCTAATGCTTGCGCTGTAATGATAGGAAATGAAATTGGTGCCAATAGGGAAGAAAATGCTATGACTTTTGCTAAAAGATTTATTAAAGTAAGCTTTTCACTGGGAATACTTATAGGTGCATTATTATTTATTTTCTCATCATCAATAGTTTCACTGTATAATGTATCGCCAGAAGTCATTCGTAGTGCTAAGATAATACTTAGAGTATTTTCCTTTGTTATGCCTTTTAAAATGATAAGTTCGCTGTTCATTGTAGGAATACTGAGAAGTGGAGGAGACACAAAATACTCATTAATACTTGAGATGAGTGGAATTTGGCTTGTGGCAGTCCCTATTGCATTTTTAGGTGCATTAGTATTTAAATTGCCTATAGAGCTTATAGTTTCCTTGGTGTACTTAGAAGAATTAGTTAAAATATCATTTTGCTTTCCAAGGCTTTTTTCTAAAAAGTGGATACGGAATTTAGTAAAAGATATTTAAGAATTTTGAAATAGTATAAAATAAGAAAGCCTATGCATATAATATGCATAGGCTTTCTTTAATCATTTATTTGATTTGTAACAAGTCATAGAGAATTTTAATATGTTTACTGCAGCTAGTCCAATTAAGATATATAAAAATCTACTTAAAAATGCAGTAATAGATTCTGATGGGATTAATGAAAAGAACTTAGATATTAGATTAAAATTAAATAATCCAACTAGTCCCCAATTAAAAGCACCAATTACTATTAATACAAAGGATAGTTTGTCTAATAAATTGACTCTATACATAATATTCCCCCTAAAACAGATATTTATATGTTTATATAAATATATGCTTTAAATATTCTTTTAGAACAGATTAAACACGAACAAACGTATTACTTTTTTGAATTAAGTATGTTATAATATGAATGATACAACAATAATAATAAATTAAGTACGGAGGAAACCATGAGAAATTTATATAGTTCACCATTAAATAAAAGATATTCTTCAAAAGAAATGTCATACATATTTTCAGATGAAATGAAGTTTAAGACTTGGAGGAAGCTTTGGATTGCATTAGCAGAAGGAGAGAAGGAACTAGGCCTTAATATTACGAAAGAGCAGATAGATGAGCTAAAAGAAAATATAGATAATATAGATTTTGCAGCAGCAGAGGCAAAAGAAAAGGAAATACGCCACGATGTTATGAGCCATGTTTATGCTTATGGGTTAGTAGCACCAAAGGCAAAGGGAATTATACACTTGGGAGCTACTAGCTGTTATGTAGGAGATAATACTGATCTTATAGTTATGCGAGAAGCGCTGCATATAATTAGAAAAAAACTTATTAATGTAATTAATCAATTAAGTATTTTTGCTATGAAGTATAAGAATATGTCTACATTAGGTTTTACACATCTGCAACCAGCTCAATTAACTACAGTAGGAAAGAGAGCTACATTATGGATACAGGAACTATTGATGGATTTAGAAAATTTAGATTTTGTTATTGATAATATGAAATTTAGGGGTGTAAAAGGAACTACAGGAACTCAAGCTAGTTTTATGGCTTTATTTAATAACGATGAAGATAAAGTTAAAAAGTTAGATAAGATAGTTTGTGAAAAAATGGATTTTAAGGCCTCTTACCCAGTAACAGGTCAAACTTATTCAAGAAAATTAGACTCTATAGTTTTAAATACTTTATCAGAAATTGCTCAAAGTGCATATAAGTTTAGTAACGATTTAAGAATACTTCAAAATATGAAAGAGATGGAAGAACCCTTTGAAAAAAATCAAATAGGTTCATCTGCTATGGCTTATAAGAGAAATCCAATGAGAAGTGAAAGGATAAGTGCGCTTTCAAGATATATTATAGTAAATTCATTAAATCCAGCCATAACTGCTGGAACTCAATGGTTTGAAAGAACATTAGATGACTCTGCTAATAAGAGAATATCTGTAGCTGAAGGCTTCTTAGCTTTAGATGGAGTTTTAAACTTATACTTGAATATAACAGAAAATATGGTTGTATATCCTAAAGTAATAGCAGCTCACGTTAATAACGAATTGCCATTTATGGCAACGGAAAATATATTAATGGAGGCTGTAAAGCGCGGTGGTGATAGACAAGAATTACATGAAAGAATAAGAATTCATTCCATGGATGCAGCAAGAAAAGTTAAAGAAGAAGGGGAGAGCAACGACTTAATTCAAAGGATTATAGAAGATGAGAGCTTTAACCTTACAAAAGATGAAGTTCTTTCAATTATAAATCCAAGCAAATTTACCGGCAGAGCTAGTGGTCAAGTTGATGATTTCATTCAAGAAATTGTTAATCCAATATTAGAATCCAATAGAGAATTGTTAGGGGAAACTAGTGAAATAAACGTATAGAGCTTATAATACTAGGAACTTATAGAAATAAAAGAGTATACAGAAAATAATTTTTTATATAACATTGTAAAAGTGGATTCCCAAGAATCCACTTTTTTGTATATAATCTTATTACATAGAAGTTAAGATGATACGATATAAACTAGTAATTTAAGAGGAGTGAGAATAAAAATATATGAAGGATTTAATTGATAAATTATATAAGACACATAGCTTAGAAAAAGAAGAGTTCATCTTTTTGATAGAAAATTTTAACGCTGAAATTAGTGAATATCTTTTTGCAAAATCTAGATCTTTGTGTGAGAAACACTTTGGGAAGGATATTTATCTTAGAGGACTAATCGAATTTACAAATTACTGTAAAAATGATTGCTATTATTGTGGAATAAGAAGAAGTAATAAAAATTCTAATAGATATAGGCTTAATGTGGAGGAAATATTGTCATGTTGCGAAACAGGATATAAGTTAGGTTTTCGTACATTTGTTTTACAAGGTGGAGAAGATGCTTCTTTTACAGACGATATAATAGTGGATATTGTTAGTAATATTAGAAAGAACTATCCTGATTGCGCTATAACACTTTCAATGGGGGAAAAAGATTATGAAAGTTACTTAAAGTATTTTAAAGCAGGAGCGAATCGATATTTACTTAGACATGAAACAGCTAATAAAGAACATTATGAACTACTCCATCCCACTGAACTTTCTTTAGGGAACAGGAAAAATTGCTTATATAATTTAAAAGAAATTGGATATCAAGTAGGTACTGGATTTATGGTTGGCTCACCTTACCAAACAGCAGAACATATAGCTAATGACTTGCTATTTATTAAAGAGTTATCTCCTCACATGGTAGGAATAGGTCCTTTTGTTTCGCATAAAGATACAAAATTTGCAAGTTTTCCATCAGGAAGTGTAGATTTAACTTTATTTTTAATAGGGCTTTTAAGACTTATGCTTCCAAAAGCTCTTATTCCAGCAACTACTGCACTTGGTACACTTGATAGTAAAGGTAGAGAAAAAGGAATATTATCCGGAGCTAATGTATTAATGCCAAATCTATCACCTGTTAATGTTAGAAAAAAATATGATTTATACGACAATAAAATATGTACTGGGGAAGAAGCAGCAGAATGTAATGTTTGTCTAAGAAATCGTGTAGCTTCAATAGGTTATAAGATTGTGGAGTCACGAGGTGATTATAATAATATTTCTGCTAGTATAGATGAAAGAGAAAAAACATATCCAAAAACTATTATAGATCTTGGGCTATAAATTTTTCAATTAGTTTTTAAAGGTTTACAGAGTTGTAAGAATATGAAAAAAATAAGAAAGGCATCTAGGAATTACTTTGAAGTAACTTTTAGGTGTTTTTATATTTTTCAGAATTAAAAAATCAATATGTAAGATTATATAAAAGTTAGTACAATTAAGTATTAATAATGAATGGAATTTTTATTTTTAAAAATTTTATTTATTTACCAACCTTTTTTAAAAACTAGACAGTATATAAGTATAAAAGAGAATGAGAGGGGTTTAATCTTGAAAAAGAAGGAAGCAGATAGAATAATAGGAGAATATATAAAACCTCTATATGGTTTTTCTATGAATAAGACTAAAAATATAACTGAAGCTGAAGAGCTTACTAGTAGAATTATACTCCAGGTATATGATGTGCTTGTAAAAAAGGATAGTTTTATTAATCTAAATAGTTATGTTTTTAAAATTGCTCATAATGTATGGACGAAATATCTTGATGATAAAACAAAGATAACTAGCAATCTGTCTATTGATAATATAAATATTTCATCTAATGAAAGAATAGATAGTGACATTATAGAAAATGAAATAACAGGTAAGCTAAGAGTAGAAATATCATTTTTATCAAATCAGCAGAGGGAAATAGTTATCCTTTATTACTATAAAGGATTAAAAGTCAAAGAAATTGCTGAAAGATTAGATCTATCAGAAGGAACTATAAAGTGGCATCTTTATGAAAGTAAAAAGGAGATGAAAAAGGGTATGGAGATAATGAGAACAGTTGGAAATTTGGGCATTAACCCCGTTAAGTTTATAAATATGGGGCATGATGGAGAACCAGGAAAGAGGGGAGATACAAGTGATTTTTTTAGAAAGTCTATAACGCAAAATATAGCTTATGCCGCTTACCACGAGCCATTAACAATAAATAAAATTGCGGAGGAGCTTGGAATATCACCTGTTTTTGTAGAAGATGAAATTAATGAGTTAGAAGAGTATGGTTTTGTAGATAAGTCGCTTGGAAGGAGATACCAAACAAATATGATGATTTTAGAGTATTCAGATGCAAAATGGGATGAGATGTACAGGTTAAGCAAAAAATATGCTGATATAATAGTAGAAGAATATTTGCTTCAGTTTTTCCACATGGAGAAACAATTTAAAGAACTAAATATTTATTATCCTAACAATGATTTCAATCTGTTTTTATGGAGTGTAATCCCTTATGTTACGAAAAAGCTTTCATTTAAAGAGTTAATGCAGATATCCTATGATGAGGTAACCATTCTACGTAAAGATGGGGGAAACTATATAGCTTTTGCTCAGATTCAAAAGGAGCTAAAAAAATGTGATGAATTTAACTATGGCTACTGTGGAGATATGTATAGAGAAAATGAGGAACTAAAAATTTTATCATGGCAACTAAATACCACATGGAGTAATAGAGATATGGGCTGGAGAGATAATCTTACTTCAGATTATGTAGGACTTTATCATTTTATTAATGAAGATTTGATGGAGAATGCTGTAAATATAGATACATATAGAAGGTTAATAGATAAAGGATATTTAATAAAAACTAAAGATGGCTATAAGATTAATATAGTTTACTTTAATAGCGTTGAAAGCACAGATAGATTTGAAAAAATGTTACCAGATCCTTCTGAAACTCTAAAAAGGGTTGCTAAAGAGTTTAGTAGAAAAATTTACGAAATAGAGAAAGTTGGCCAACCTATCCATATGCATAAAACTTTGAAGTATTATTGCCAAAATAAATTAACTAGCTTAAAAACATATGTGTTAAAAAATTTAATTAATAGAGGATTATTAAAGGAACCAAGTGAAGAGGAGTCAAAGGGCATATCAACGATTCTTTTTATTGAGAGGTGAATTAAATGATTAAAAGAATATTGAATTTTTGTAAAATAAGTATTGCTTCAGCACCGGTATTTTTTATTATAAATCTTAGTGTGCTGCTTATAATGGCATTGGCTGGCCTTGGGGTTAGTTATTCTTTTAAATTAGCAACGGATACAATATTATATTATCAAGGTACTGGAGAGTATAGTATTAAAATAATGCTTCCTATATTATTTTTCTTTCTAATGATATGTATCGGTGGTAATACAGGAAACTGTGAGGATATGATGATAACTGCCTATACTAGAAAATCTAAAAAGCTTTTCTCAAAATTCTTTTTATACAAGAGCTATAAATCTAAGCAGGATGATTTTTATGATAATAATTTTTATGATAATTATGAGTTTGTAAGAAAAAATATGGATAATACTACTGAGATAGCAGTTACAGTTTTTAATAAACTTGCCTTATCTAGCTTTAGACTCATTTTATCAGCTCTAGCTATTTCATATTTTGACCCTATTATATTACTATGTATATTCTTTTTATCCTTAGTTTTAATGTTTATAAATAGATATATTGTAAAGAAGCGTATGGCATTGAATGAGGCTTACATTAATGCAGAACGTCAAGGGGATTATTATAGAAATTTACTTTCCTCAAGAAATCATGCAAAGGAACTTAGAATTTTTAAGCTACAAAATAAATTCCTTGAAAAGTGGGATAAATCTTATAAGGAATATAGTATTTCTAAATATAAGTTTGAGGTGAAAGCCACAATACTATCAAATATATCTACAATTATTCAGCAGCTTATGACCTATGGATTAACAGTTTATTTTTTATACCTTGTTTATATTGGAAAGTTAGCTGTAGGAGAGTTCGTATTTTTAAATTCAATAATGTGGTCACTTACCAATAATATTGGATATATAGTGAATATAGTATCAAAGGAGTTAGCTGAGAACTATCAGTATGTAGAAAGATATGAGAATTTTACAGGAAAGGCAAATTTGGAAGTGCTAAAAAGCATATCAGAATCTAACTTGCCAATAAAAAATTGTAATGAGGAATTCGAAAGTCTAACCTTTAAAAATGTATGTTACAAATATCCTCATGGAGAGAAAAATGCTATTAATCATTTAAATTTCACTTTTAAAAAAGGGGAAGTTATAAGCATTCTTGGATATAATGGTAGCGGCAAGAGTACTTTCTCAAAGCTTATGTGCGGGCTTTTAGAGGGTTACACAGGAACAATAGAGCTTAATGGTAAAGATATAAAAACTTATGATAAGGAAAGCTTATATAGATATTTTGGTATAGGATTTCAAGATTTCACCAGATATAGTACATCTTTAAAAGAAAATATAGCTGTAGGAATGATTGAAAATTTTAATGATGAAAATCAAATTGATAAAGCTGTAGAAAAAGGGAATTTAAAGGAGATAATAAATAAGTTACCTAATGGAATAGATACAATGTTAGGTAAAGAGTATGATAATTCTGGCGAGGACTTAAGCGGCGGTCAATGGCAGCGAATAATTTTATCTAGAGCTTATATGGGAGAACCTAGTGTTTTAATATTAGATGAGCCAACAGCAGCTATAGATCCAATTGAAGAGATGAGAATGCTAAATCAATTTAAAGATATAGTAGAGGATAAAACTGCAATTTTAATATCACATAGAATTGGATTTGCTAGGATGTCAAATCGTATTTGCATTATGGATGAAGGACGCATAATTGAAAGTGGAACTCATGAGGAACTTTTAAAACTTAGAGGTAAGTACTATGAATTATTTACTTCACAAGAAGAACTTTATAAGGAAGGTGATGTTAGTGCCTAAGCGTAAAAAGGAAAAAGGTTATACAATAAAGGCATTAAAAGAGGTAAATGCTCTAGCTTATAAAAGTTGCCCAGGGACATATGTACTTTTGATATTGACAGCAGTATTATCGGCTATTAACACCTTTATACTATTAAAGGCTACAGAGTACACAATAAATTCAGCCTATAGGATTTTTGATAAAACTGTAGATTTTAAATCTGTGGTTATTGGCATAACTCTATTTACCTTAGCAAAGATAATTTTTAAAATAATAGATATTATAAAGACATTACTTACAAATAAATTAAACTTGAGCCTTTCTTATATCTTTGAAAAGCAGCTAAACAGAAAACTTTCTAATATTGTAATAGACTATTATGAAAGCAATGGCACCTATGTTAAGATACATGAAGTGCGAGATAAAACTTTAGAAACTATGAAAAATTTTATTGAAAGTACTATGTTTTATATACAATCTATATTTCAAATTATTGTCTATGGATATTTCTTAATACAAATTAATGTACTAGTAGTTGTTGTATATTTGGTACTTGTAATAACTTTTAATAAGATTACTTGTAATATGTATAATAGTATAGGTAATATTTGGGATGAAATTCATCCCTATAGTCAAAAACAAAATTACTTTTTTAGCCTTAGTGGAGATAAAGTTACACACCAAGAATATAAATTTAATAGGCTTTTTTCTTTTGTAAGTAATCGCTGGAGTGAGTTATATGATAAAGAATATAAATATAGAATGAAAATATTTAAAAAATTTGAGATAACTCTTCAAATGGCAAGATTTATTTTTAATTTGCCATATATAGCTATGCTTATATATGTAGCTTTTGAAATAGCTGAAGGTAAGCATGAAATAGGATTTTTCTTATTGTGTAATCAACTTTTTAATAATGTGATAGATACTTTTGAAGGTATACAAAGCACAATTACAAACAATAAGGTAAACTGCAGATTTATTAAAAGTTATGATGAAATAATGGATTATGAAGAAGAAAATAAGAAACATACTGAGGAAAAAGCAGCTAATATTTCTTTTAAAGACATTATATATACCTATCCTCAAGGGAAAAGATATGCTTTGAAAAATCTTAAAATTGATATAAATTCAGGAGAAAAGATAGCAATAGTAGGACATAACGGAAGCGGGAAAACTACCTACACTAATCTTTTAATGGCACTTACTAATCCTATGGACGGAGAAATCTTAGTTGATGGGCATAGTGGGGTAAGAGCACAGTCAATACTAAGGTGCAGTGTTTCCTGTATATTACAAGATTTTGCTCAATATCAAATGACTATAAGAGAAAATATTGAAGTTGGATATGATGGACATAAGTTTTCAGATGAAGAGATATGGAATCTATTAGATAAAGTAGGTTTAAAAGAAAGAGTTGAAAAATTACCTAATGGAATTTATACTCAATTAGGGCAATTAAAAGAGGGGATTGAACTATCAAAAGGACAGTGGCAAAGACTTGCGATTGCAAGGTTATTAGCTAATGAAGAGGTTAATATATGGATATTAGACGAGCCGACGGCCTACTTAGATCCAATATCAGAAATTGAAATCTATGATATGATATATGACTTAGCAGGGGACAGAACAGTTTTATTTATTTCTCATAGGCTAGGTTTTGCAAAAAGAGCAGATAGGATAGTAGTATTTAACGAAGGGAAGATTTCAGAAGAAGGTATTCATAAGGAATTATTAAAAAAAGATGGTATATATTCTGAAATGTATAAAAATCAAGAATCTTGGTATACAGCATAGTATTTATACTTGATAATTTGGTATTATGTATTAATGTAAGGGATATTTTATATACGTATAAAATATCCCTTTTATTGCATTTCAATACAGAGAACTAGCTGTATTGAAGTTGATATCATTCTCCACTTATTATAGAAATTAATATTAAATCTAGTTTGCATAAACGAGCTAAACCAATGTGCTACTTCAACAGCATTAATAATATTACCAATAGTTTGTAGAGAAATCATTAATTTTATTGATATGAGGTATTTTACATAACTTACATAATTTATATGATACAATTAAATTACAGATATAAGTAAAAACATAGTAAATATGGATCAGAATACCTTTTATAGTTATAGTAAAAGATAAATAGTTTCTTATAAATTACAAGTATAGATAGGTGGGGGAAATGTACTATGAAATTCGATGAAAAAGAGATAGAAATATTCCTAAAAAAATGGCAGAATATTTTGAGGTTAAGAGATTGGGATATTAGATATGAAATTGTTAATAAGGAGTGGAGAAAAACCGGTGATATCAAAATTGACATGGACGATAGAAAAGCCATTCTTTTAATAAACAATTATAACCCTAAACAAACTAATTTAGAGGCCTTAATTATCCATGAATTGTTACATTTAAAACTATGGGGAATGGATCAGATGATTGAGGGATTACTTTATTCTGTATTTGGACAAGATGTCCAAGATCCTAAATTTAACTTTGCATATGCCCAATTTATGAACATATTAGAGCCTACGGTAGAAGATTTAGCAAAAAGTTTTTTAATGTTAGGTGGAGAAAATAAAGAAATTTCTTTTGGAAGGGTTCAGCAGCTTGTGAATGCTGAAATAAATAATTGAGTCTAATAAGGAGAAGTCTTATGGCTAAGATAATTCTGAATTTTGAAAAAATATTGCTTCATCACCAGCATTTTTCTTTTATACACTATAATATTATCAAACTATCAAATTTCTGATTATCTAGTTATTTAACGGTAGTAACGAGATAGTAATATATTAGCAAATATTTAATAACGATAGGAGTGACAAAAATGAGTGATTTAAATCTTCGTCTTATGACAGATTCAGAAGTAACGTACTGGTATACACAAGAGTTTGAAAAGCATTTTAACTCACAAGAAAGAAAGCCTTTAGCCGATATTATAAAACTTCGAAATTCTGGTCGCTATGATTTATTAGGTCTATTTAATGAGCAGTCTAATCAAATGCTTGGATATGCAGCTATTTGGAAATCTCCAAATGTAAATTTACTACTCTTAGATTATCTTGGCGTGTCTTCAAGCTTACGCAATAAAGGACTAGGAAGTCAAATTCTATTAGCCCTTAAAAAATACTACAAAAATGAATATATAATAGCAGAATCAGAACTACCTGTTTCTGAAGACTCTCCTTCTGAAAATAATTTACGTGAACGTAGAATAAACTTCTATAAAAGAAATGGATTTAAACCTGTATACGAAATGGCTACATGTGGCATGAGATGGCAGGCTTTAATTCTTAATGATGACTTTATATCAAGCCCATCAGAAATATCTAAGATAATGTGTAATCATAAAGCTATTTATGGCCCATCGCGAAAGGATGTAAAAATTCCAATATATCAAGATGAAGTTCCAGCTATGCCTTATTGGGTGTTAAAAAAGTAATATTAATAGAAAAAAGTATTGAGCAAATCCCAGCTCAATACTTTTTTTTATTTAATATATTTAAATTTCAACGATCTCTTTTTGCCTTCCTAAAATATAGCTTACATCACTATTAAAATAAATATATTCATCTAAATACATACAAACATTTTGTCCATCCCATTCTGATAATTTATCGCAAACATTTAATTCTAATGCATAACAAGTTCCATTTTCTATTGATATCCCCTTAAAATTACAAAAATGTAAGATGCAAATATAGATTTGTAAGGTAAATAAATTTTTAAAATTTTTAGTTGCTATTATAATTAATACTGTAATATAAAAAAATAAAGGGGAATCAATTATGAGAAGAAAAATTTTAACAGTTTTAATAACAGCAGTACTTTGTATATCACTGGTAGGGTGTAATAAGTCGACAGGAGGAGATTCAAAGCAAGCTAAAAATGAAGTTAAAGAAACAGATACTACAAAGGAAAGTGAAGAAAAAATTTTTGAAGGTTCAGGAGTTAAATTCAAGCTTCCTAATAAGTGGAAAGCAAAAGAAAAAAATATAGAGATGTTCGAAATCGGATTCGAAAATACAGAAATAATACAGTTAGACATTAGTTTTAGATCTGATGAGACTATGGATAAGTTCGAAAAGCTAGAGAAGGATTTAGAGAAAATTCCAGAAACAGACCAAGCAAAAATCAAGGAAATTAAAGAAAAACGTATGGATTTATATGACGAAATTAAAAAACTATGTACTGTAACAAGTATAGATAAGAGTAAAGTAGAAAATGAGGATCCAAAAGAATTATTCCCAGCATATGAAAATAAGGATTTGATAGGTAAAGAGGGTAATCTTGAATTTTACTTATTATATAATAAGCCTGATACTAATGGTTTATCAGAAAAATCTAAGAAAGACTATGAAGAGATATATGGAGAAATTAAAAATTTTAAAAGCTTAATTAAGATATTATCAGAAGAAGAAAAATTAAGAATACAAGAAGAAAATTTAAAATTACAAGAAGAATATTTAAGATTAGGAAAAGAAAAATTAAGCAAATATAAGAAATTTGAATTTAAAACTAAAACTATAGATGGTAAAGGAATAGATAGCAGTATCTTAAAAGATAGTAAGCTTACAATGGTAAATATATGGGGTACATTTTGTGGGCCATGCATGGACGAAATGCCTGATATTCAAAAGCTTTATGAGGAAGTTAAGGGAGAGAAAATTAATGTGATTGGTCTTATTGGAGATACTCCAGATGAAGACAATGAAGAATTAGCTAAGGAAATTTTATCAAAAATAGATGTGAAGTATACTAATATTATTCCAGATGAGAGTATTAAAAATAGTATATTAGAAGACGTTTCAACATTTCCTACTACATTTTTTGTTGATAGTGAAGGAAATATTATTGGAGATTTTTTAATGGGAACTAAAAGTAAAGAAGAGTTTAAGAGAGAAATTGAAGAGAGGTTAAAAGACATAAAATAATAAACTACTACCTCATCTTATAATAGGAGAGGTAGACGATACAATTAGAATTCATATATCAATAAAGGATGTGAAATCTATGAATATAAGCAAATTCAATAAAAGTGAAGTATTTATAAAATATAGTATCTTAATTATTAGCATTTTATTCATTTTCACTGGGATATATAGAAATGAAGTAAGAACTGTATTTAAAAAAGCAATAAACATATGTCTGGAGTGTATAGGAATTGGATAAAAGAAGAATAACACAAATTATTGCAGCTATAACCACAAATGCAAACATAAATGGATTTTTAAAAGGTAATATATTTAAAGGAAATACAAAAAAAATCTGTGTTCCAGGTCTAAACTGTTATTCTTGCCCTGGAGCTCTAGGATCTTGCCCTATAGGTTCTTTACAGGCTGTTATTGGAAGTATAAGGTATAATTTTTCATTATATGTAGTTGGACTTATGTCTTTATTTGGTGTTATATTTGGTAGATTTATATGTGGGTGGTTGTGTCCATTTGGTCTTATTCAGGATTTATTATATAAAATACCTTTTAAAAAGGTAAGTGTAAATCAAAAAGTAAATAATATACTTAAATATCTAAAATATATTATATTAGCATTATTTGTTATAATATTACCTATGTTTTTAGTAAATGAATTTGGAATAAGTCCTCCTTATTTTTGTGAATATATATGTCCGGCGGGAACACTAGAAGGTGGAATACCGTTAGTTTTATTAAATAAATCTTTAAGAGGAGCCATAGGATACTTATTTGCCTGGAAGATGCTTTTACTAATTATCGTTATTATAGCATCAATAGTTATATATAGACCATTTTGTAGATATATATGTCCATTAGGAGCCTTTTACTCATTATTTAATAAAGTGAGTTTTTATAAATATGAAGTAGATAAAAATACATGTACAAGCTGTAATATCTGCAAACACAAGTGTAAAATGAATATAGAAGTTTACAAAAATCCTAATAGCTCTGAATGTATTAGATGTGGGGAATGTATAAAAATATGTCCTACAAAATCTATAAAAAAGAATTTAAATTTTAAAAATCTAAATGTGAATAAGTTGAGATCCAATGAGATTAATGCAGTTAAGAAATCTATGGTAAAAAAATAGTCATTAAAGTAAGGGATATTTTATATACGTATAAAGTATCCCTTTTATTGTCTCTCAATACGGAGAACTAGAGCTTAAAGACTTATAATCTTAAGATTACAAAAATGTAAGATGCTAAAGTAAGAAATAGGCATTAAAAAATATGTATGAAAGGGTCAAGGTCTTGATTTCTTGTGCGCATATTGCATGCATACGCACAAAAAATCAAGGCCTTTTTAATAATATGCAGAAAAAAGTTTATGGATATGCTATAATAGGAAAGCTAATTTTTATTAAGCAAGTTGCACTTATTGTTTATGGGCAACGTAACGAATTTATATAATACATAGTCATACCTTTTTATTGATATTGTTGTATATAAAAACATCGAGTCTGGGTTTTGAGCTATGCAAAAAGGAGAGATTGAAAATGAAAAAAATTAAACTTGAAAATCGAGCAGTTGGGCCATTTCCAGCTATGATTGTTGGTTCAATGATGAATGAAAAGCCGACATATACTACTGTTGGCGCGGGAGGGTGCGCTTGTCTTGAACCTGTGCTGTGCGTGTCATTGAAAAATACTCATTATATTACAGAAGGGATTATGCAGACTGGCTATTTCAGCGTCAATATTCCTTCAACGGTATTGGTAAAAGAAATGGATTTCTGTGGCATAACTTCCGGTAAGAACGTTGATAAATCGAGTTTATTTACACCATTTTTTGATAGGGTAGGCCAGGCGCCGATGATAGAAGAGTGTCCGCTGAATTTTCTCTGCAAGGTTTGCGATAGTAAGGAAATACGGGGTTTTACTATGTTCTTTGGCGAGATTGTTGCTGCGTTTGTTAACGAAGATTGTATGACACAAGGCCAGCCTGACCCAATCAAAATTGACCCCATCATTATGATGGCTTTAAATTATTGCAACTTAGAAAGTGTTGTTGGTAAACCTTTCTCTGAGGGGAAAAAGTTGAATATTTTTGGTAATTAGTTGTGGATCTCCGTAAATACAGACGGTAAAGTTATGTCTATTACATATGTGGGGAAATAGGGGATATTGTTAACAAAAGGTATGGAATTAGGGTCAAGAGAACATATAAATCAATGCATAGCATTTACAGGAGAAGTAGCGGAAAAAGTAGCAAGTTTGTATATGAAAAAGCTAGATATTGATCAGTTACAGCTAATCATATCATAAGTATCGGAGTTTTTTTATATTGTGGTTTAATGTGTTTCGCCTTCACCATGAAATCGACTAACCACCTGTAGGTGCCTTAAACAGCTCCTTGCAGGCAGTTATGTTTTTTGTTGGGGGAAGGTAGGTCCAGTAATAAAATTAATCATTATAAACATTATGAGTTCAGCATATACAATTTAGTAATTGGTGCAAATTAATCGGAACTTTAAAAATATATTGACTTTAAAGGATTATCATGTTAGCATAATTAAAAATAAATATTGACATGACTATGATAGAGGAAAGTAAATTTATCTAAAGCTTACAGAGAGTGGGGGCGGCTGAGAACCCTGCAGTGGCAGTTACTTTGAAGTTCCCTCTGGAGTTTTAAGCTGAAATTTTATTAGGTAAAACGGAGCTTTCACCGTTATAAGAAAGAGGATATCGGATTTCATTCCTGTATCTGTTTGAGATGTCAATTGTATTGGGTGTTCTATAAATAGTGTTAGAATATCAAATATGATTGATAAATAAGGTGGTATCGCGTGAGTTTAACCTCTCGTCCTTTTTAGGATGAGGGGTTTTTTTATTTTTAAAAAGTTAAAAGGAGAGGATTAAAATGTCAGAGTCAATTAACCATTTAAAAGAAGTGGTAGTGAGAGCTTTTGAAGAAATTAAAACTATAGAAGAGCTGGAATCACTGAGAATAAGATTTTTAGGTAAGAATGGAGAATTAACAAATATATTAAAGTCACTAAGCAGCCTTAGTACTGAAGAAAGAAAGGCTATAGGTGTTGAAGGAAATAAGCTTAAAAACTACATTACAGAAAGAATATCAGAACTAAAAACTGACCTTGAAAACAGAAGCATGGAAAATAAATTTGATATAACCCTCCCTGGGATGGAATTTGAGGAGGGAACTTATCATCCAATAACAATTGTTCAAAGGGATATTGAAGAAATTTTTAAGGGAATGGGCTTCTTCATAGCTGATACCAATGAGGTTGAAACAGACTACTACAACTTTGAAGCTTTAAATGTTCCTAAATATCATCCAGCTAGAGATATGCAGGATACCTATTGGCTAGAAAATGGTATGGTATTAAGGACTCAGACTTCAGCAGGACAGCAGCATATAATGGAGCAGTATTCACCTCCAATAAAGGCTATTATTCCTGGAAGATGCTTCAGAAATGAGGATATTGATGCGTCCCATGAAAATACATTCTTCCAGCTTGAAGGTATTGTAATAGATGAGGGAATATCTGTGGCAAACCTTATTTATACTATGGAAACAATGTTAAGTAAAATATTTGAAAAGCAAATTACGGTGAGACTTAGACCAGGATATTTCCCGTTTGTAGAGCCTGGCTTTGAACTTGATATAAAGTGTGAGATTTGCGGTGGAGAAGGATGTCCTACCTGCAAACACTCTGGATGGGTAGAATTACTGCCATGTGGAATGGTTCATCCAAATGTATTAAAGTATGGCGGTATTGACAGCGAAAAATACACAGGCTTTGCATTTGGTCTTGGACTTACAAGACTTGCGATGATGAAATACGGAATACCAGATATCAGAGGTTTTAACTCTGGTAATTTGAAATTTATGAAGCAATTTAAATAAGTAATGGAGGAAGAAAAATGAAGATATCATTAGATTGGATAAATGATTATGTGGATATAAAAAATATAGATGTTGATTGGCTTGTAGGTAAATTCACAATTACTACTGCAGAGATAGAAGAAGTAAATTATATAGATAATGACGTGATAATTGAAATAGATAATAAATCTTTAACCAATAGACCAGATTTATGGTGCCATTATGGAATAGCAAGAGAAATTTCAGCAATCACAGGTAGAAAATTAAAAAGTATAGATTATATAAAGGAAGAGCAG
The DNA here is from genome assembly GCF_002455975.1 of Clostridium sp. UBA6640. Lineage (GTDB taxonomy): Bacteria > Bacillota > Clostridia > Clostridiales > Clostridiaceae > Clostridium_J. The sequence continues at coordinate 33,944 of NZ_DKLM01000138.1, read as the reverse complement.
CTAAGAGACATTAGTAAAAAGACTTTAGAGGTTGATATTGAAGATAAAGAAAAGGTTTTGAGATATTCTGCAATTAAAATTGGTAATGTGAAGGCAAATAAATCGCCAGAGTTTATTGCTGATAGATTAAGTAACTGCGGCATTAGACCAATTAATATTATAGTAGATATTGCAAATTATGTTATGCTTGATATAGGTCAACCTCTTCATACTTTTAATAGTAGAGATATCCATTCTATTAGAGTAACTAGTTTAAAGCAGCCAATACAGTTCGTTACATTAGATAATTCACAAAGAGATATTCCTGAAGGTACATTAATGGTATGCAGTGAGGATAAGCCTTTAGCCATAGCAGGCATAATAGGAGGATATGAGTCAGAGGTGTGTGAAAATACAGAAGAAATAATTCTTGAATCTGCTACTTTTGATGGGATAGCTATAAGAAAAACTGCCTCATACTTAGGTATTAGAACAGATGCAAGCGTGAGATATGAAAAGTTCTTAGATACCACAATTATTACTGTTGCCGTTGGGAGATTTTTGAAACTGCTTCAGAAGTATCAGTCAGAAATAGAAGTAGAAACATCACTGTACGATAATATTATTAATGAAGTAACGTCTACAGATATTAGCATTGACCATAAATATATAGAAACTTATTTAGGAAACAACATTGATAAGACTACTGTGATAAATATACTAAAGAGTTTAGAGTTTGAGGTAGAAGAGAAAGAGGATGTATATTATATAAAAGTGCCCACCTTCAGGGCAACAAAGGATATCACCTGCAAAGCAGACATAATAGAAGAAATTCTTAGAGTTTATGGCTATGATAATATAAAAGGCAGTCCTAATAAAGCAGAAGTAGCTGCTGGTATAAAAAATCCTATAAAGGATATGGAGTATTTATTGAAGGATATATTAGTGAAAAAATTTGACTTCAACGAGGTTCATTCCTACTCATGGTACGATAACAATTGGCTTAAGAGACTTGGCTATGAATATAAAAACACCTTGAAGATAGTGAATTCTGGAGTAAAGCAGTATGAAAGTCTTAGAAGTGATATGATGCCTAATTTACTCAAAATAATTTATGACAATAGAAAAAGCTTTGAGGAAATTAAAATCTTTGAAATAGGAAGAGTATTCAAAATGAATGAAGGTAAATTAGCTCAACCTAAGCATTTAACTGCTGCAATTTACAGCAGCAAAGATGAGGAGCAATTATATCGCTATACCAAGGGAATTAGCAGATATTTATTAAAAACCGCGAAAAATATTGATGGAAAGTATATTCAAATAAAAAATGACTATAAGGAGCATTGCCTTAGCATAAGCTATAAAGATGTAAAATTAGGCTATGTGTATTCTATACCTTCCTCTACATTGAAATTATTCAGTAGCAAGCATACTATAAAGGTAATAGACATTAATTTGGAGCTTCTTAATACTGTAGAAAAAAATCAAATTAAATATGAAGCAATTTCAAAGTACCCTGAAACTTATCTTGATTTCAGTATATTAACTCCATTGAATACGCTTTATGATGATATAGAATCCCTGGTAAATAAATTCATCCATCCATTAATAATACAAATTAATTATATAGACACTTATTCAGGAAAGAATGTTCCAGATAACATGAAAAGTACTACTATTAGAATGATTATTGGTGATAGTAATAGAACTTTACAAATTGATGAGATTACTAAGGTAAAAGAACTTTTTATTAATTATCTTAATGAAAATGGGTTACAACTTAGATAGTGGAATGGTTACATTACGTTAGAAAATAATTAGAGATAAGCTCACATATAAGGCGAACCATACCATAAATAACGTTGACTTTTTGATGTGACATTAATGATAGACTTCTACTATGAAGAAACCATGAAAGCATACTGTGAAAAGGCAATTTTTGCAATAAAAGTTGCTCGAGAGAATAAAGGTTTAAATCAATTTTTCAATAAGGAGTGTACATGAGTATTTTTCAATCATTATGCTCACTCCTTATTTTCTATAAAGTTGTACTAATACATAGTAATTGAAAATCAAAAATGTAGTTAGTTTTAATTTAATACGTGTTATAACACTTAAATATTTCAGATAAAAGGGGAGAGTAGTATAAATAAATGGAGAAATCGAAAATTTGATTTAATAGTTGAAGTTTTAACGTTATTTTATTAAACTTACTTTAATAAAAAATATATAGTAATAAGAAAATTGACATATAAGTGTGTGCATAAACGTACTTTAAAAGGAATACACATACTTTTATGTGAAACTACAAATGACAATAAAAAATTTTTTCAATATAAAATAGTATTTGAAAAGTATAGGTCAAATAAAAGTTTCAAGTGACATAAAAGTTAGTGCATAATTATATTTTAAAAATAAATGCAACAACTTTTATGTCACAACAGAATCTAATATTATGCAATAACTTTTATGTCATTAATTAGATTCAAAATTATAATTAACTTACAAATAGAGTACATTTAAATGAAATGCAATAACTTTTATGTCATTGTACAATAACTATTTAAATTAAAATAAAGGATTTTACCCCTCTTTTATAGAATATTTATGTCGTGAAATGTAAGTTTCACGACATTATCATATATTTTGGAGGAAAACATGAATAATAATAATTATTATAAACTTAAATATGAATCATCTAATTTTAATAACTTTCCCCCTTTTGTTAAGGATTATTTAAATTATCTTTTAACTGTTAAAGGTGTATCTAAAAGTACTATAACTGCATATACTTCCGATTTGACTCTTTTTTTCAAGTTTTTAAAAATACATAAGAATCTCTTACCTATTAATTTTGATGGTGATTTTGATAATATACCAGTTAATGACATTGACCTTTCTCTTTTAAAAGATCTTACACTAACGGATTTTTATAGCTATCTCTCCTTTTTAGAGAAAGAAAGAAATAATAAATCAAGTGCTAAAGCTAGAAAAGTTGCTTCACTAAAGTCATTTTTCAATTATTTAACTACAAAAGCAAAGTTATTACCTATTAATATAACAGTGGATTTAGAGTCTCCTAAGCTTGGTAAAAGAAGCCCTGTATATTTGACCCTAGATGAAAGTAAAGATCTATTGCAAGCTGCACAAAATAGAGAAAAAAATTCTGAAAGAGATTATTGTATTATAACCCTATTTTTAAATTGTGGTTTAAGACTTTCTGAGCTTTGTAGTATAGATATATCTAAAATTAAAGGAGATACTTTAACTATAATTGGTAAAGGAAATAAAGAAAGAACTATATATTTAAATAAAGCTTCATTAAAGGCAATAAATCGTTATATGCCATATAGGAATGAAATTAATTTTAGAGTTGATAAAGAAGATAAAGATGCCCTATTTATTAGTGGTAAATACAGAAGAATAAATAAAAGAACTGTTGAACGCATAGTTAAAAAATATGTAGGATTAGCAGGGCTTGATAAGGATAAGTATACTCCTCATAAGCTTCGTCATACTTCTGCTACATTAATGCATAAGCATGGCAAGGTAGACGTTAGAACGCTTCAGCAAATATTAGGCCATGAAAATATTGCAACCACTCAAATTTATACTCATGTTGATGATGAGAGGCTTAGAACCGCTATAAATAAAAATCCCCTTTCTGATGAAGATTAGAATACTATAAAATTAGGGCTGAAAAGTATCAGTAGATGCCTTTTGGTCCTAAACTATATTATATGTAGTATATTTTGAAATGGCTGATTCCCCTATCTTATAATTTTTAAAACAGGAACATATGTTCAACTCCCCTGTTTTTAGCTATTTTTTTAATATTATAACTAAATATTTAGCTATAATATTAAAAAAATGATCAATTGAGCAACTTTGAACATAAGTTCGTAGTGTGTTAGGTTAATACTAACTTTTTTTAAGGATCCTTCAGCAGCAACTCTTACTTCTTTAGTCATTTGCAATTGAAATGTTTTATAATCACTATGATGGAATAATCTATCTTTCACTTAATATTTCTAAAGCTTCATTAGCCATTGTTAAAATATTTTCTTGAATATTATTAGCATCTTTCAAGTCTTCTTTAGTATACCATTTGAGTAAATTAGATTCTCCATCCGCTGGTCTTGTTTCATAAGATTTTGCTGTTGCATAATAAACAAAGTCTATATGGCAATGTTCTGAAGTTATTTCACCAAAAATTGTGTACATAGGATTTATTAATAATTTTTCTCCTACCAAAGTGCATGATTTCTTTAGTTCTTTGTTTGCTGGGTTATATAGATTTATTTCCAAACCTGATTCTTCCTGTGCTTCGCGAATACATGTTTCTTCAGGTAATTCATTAACTTCTATATGGCCACCCAAGGGAAGTATTTTTTTAGCCTTTTTATGTGAGTGTAATAACACTTTATCTTTATGAATAATAAATACCGAAACTGTAAAATGTCTATCCATATTTATATTTCCCACTAAAATTGAATACCAAATATTTCGCCATAAAATACAATTCTTTATTCATTATATAGTAATATAGTATTTTAAAAAGAAACCTTCCTTTATTTTGTAGGTATTGCAATTACATATTTCTCGCCATCAAAAGAATCAACTATCTGTCCCCCATTTTTAAGCATTACTTTAATAGTTGGAATATTACTTTTGTATGGAAATAACTTTATATCATCATAACCAAAGGAGATACATTTCTTTAATAATTCTTTAAATATGATATTTCCATAACCCTTTCCACGGTATAGTTTACTAACTGCATACCCTAAATTACCAACACCTATACTTTCTAAATACTTACTTGACTTATGTCTAATTCTTCCTATACCAACAGGCTTATCATCAATATATAAAAAGTAGGTTGTTTCTGGAATCCATCCATCAGGCAAATTATTTCCTTTTGAATAATCATCTTCTTTTTGAAGCCACAAAAGATATTCTTCATATGATTTTTCATAAACTGGGTTATAAAAACCATTTTCATCGTTTTTTATGTTTTGTAACATTTCGTATTCTTCATTAGAACAATTCAAAGATAATTGTTTAATTTCTATTTTCATCACTATACTCCTTATTAGAAATGTTGATAGTACCTTATATAATTTTTAAAATAGGAACATATGTTCAATTCCCCTGTTTTTAGCTATTTTTTTAATATTATAACTAAGTATTTAGTTGTAATCTCCGTAAAGTGATCAATTGAGCAACTTTGAACATATGTTCGTAGCATGTTAGAATAATACTAACTTCTTTGATGATATAGAGACGAAACATCCATACCTTATATAATGTAAGCCATAAATTTGTTGTTGATAACCATAATTAAAATGCTACCTTTAAAATATTACAAATATATATTAAGGTAGCATAAGTACATCTTTATTAAATTAAAAATAGCTTCATTCTTAATGCTTCAAAATAATCACTACAAGTGAATTCTATAGTATTATTACCTTTTAATTTTACATTAGGATAAAAGCTTGCTTTATAAGCATCGGTATGACGATTATAGCAAATTTCCACTTTAAATTCTTCTGGCATTTTTCCTAAGAAAGATTCCTTATTATAATCTTTAATGATACCCTCAACGGTTTCTTTAATTTTCTCTTCAACTAATACGGGGTGTAAATGTCTTGCTCCAGCACCTATCCCCTCTTTTACTGCTAAACCTTTTATATTTGGATTAGTATTATTAACATCTTTAATTAAGTCCTTATCTCCAGATACAAATATTACTGGAACTCCTAAATAAAGAGCTGTATAATAATTTAATTTAAATTCACTTGCTAGCTCATCATTTAATTTTATATATCTGATTTTACTGCTACTTATTGTGTGAGCTAATGGGTTGCCATTAAAGCCAGCACCACAATGATATCCAATAAATAGAACTCCATCAAAGCTTTCATCTAAGCCTTCCATCATGCCATAAGGATGACCATACCAACCATTTATTAATTCAGTTTCTTTAGGTAAAAGTTCATGGATTATATTTCTAGCTGTAGCATGTGCGTCTTTAATTAGTATTTCTTTAGCTCCAGATTTAAGTGCTCCTTCAGCGGCAGCTCTTACTTCTTTAGTCATTTGCAATTGAAATGTTCTATAATCACTATGACTTTTGTTTGCTTCTACCCAATCTACTATGCCAGAAACTCCTTCTATATCTGCACTTATAAATAATTTCAAAATAACCCCTCCTTTTTTTAAGTATCTTATTCTATTATGGAGAGATATAGTCCTTTATTTATAATTATGTATTTTTGTATTTAGTTATCTTTAAATTCATACCAGTCTCCAAATTTCTTTATACAACTGTCCTCTTTTGAATTGTCATATGTTATAAAATCCTCTTCAGTAAAATCTGCCAGCGTTTTATTGAAATTTTCCGGCTTAAATATGTACCATAAATCAGACCATTTATTTTTATTTTCTTTACCCTGTATATTTTTTGAAATTATTCCTGGAGATTTGCTTTCAAAAAATTTAAAATCTACCCCATCATAATATGCCAAGCAGGATTTAAATTCACAATATCTATCTTCTACTCCATCCATAAGTTTTAATAACCCTTTTATCCCTATGGTTTCTAGCATATGATTAACATATGCCTTAGGAAAGCCATTTAACTCACTTACAAAGAAGCCTGAATCTAATGATATACATGGCTTTTTTACAATTCTATATGCCTGTAAAACCTTTTGTTTTGCTATTTCTTTTATATCCTCACTTCTTGGTTCAATTAACTCAGCGTTATAAGCTAAAACTACTATGTTTTTTAACTCCCTTTGTGCAGAAGCAATTTTCCCCCTATTAGTTGTTACAAAAATGATTTCTTTCATTTTGCCTCACCTCACCTCTTTAGTTGTACCTATCCTATAAAAATAAATTTAAAATTAGTTACAATTATAGCATAGGAATATAGATAAAATAAATTTATTATAATCAATTAGATGAATCAACCTATAAAAATTATTTCAAAGTATGGTAAATAATGATAAGATTATGTATAGCTACAATTTAATGGTAGTCTACTATAGACTAAAGAATATTTATATTAGCATATAAAAGGGGACTAAACATGGAAAAGTTAAATAAAATCACTTTCGTACAAGAAAAACTGGCGCTTGATTGGAAATGTAACTGCAATGTTTTTAAAGAAGATGAGAATATTTTTATTAAATCAGAAAACCAGTTCTTTGATATGGCTACATTCGGGAAAAATGCAGTTATTAAAGTAGATCCCTCCATCTATAATTGGTGTGTAGAGCTTTTTTCGACTACACCTGCACATGATATAATGGATGGTGATAATTTATTTACTATTGAAATGAAACTAAGAGAATTTGGGAAAAAGCTTGCAGGTGAACATACTCGATACCTATATCTAAATAAAAATAAAACTATTTATAGACCAAGTAGTTTTCAGTATAAATTCTTTGATAAAACTAATATCAATACTTTATATAGTGAAAAAGGTTTTGATTTTGATAATGCATTAAACTATCAAAATGATGTTATTGCATTTGGGGCTTATAAAGAAGATCAGCTTGTTGCTTTAGCTGGAGCTGATGATGGTATGGAAGGCTTATGGCAAATTGGAATAGATACATTGCCAGAATATCGAAATAGAGGACTTGCCTGTTATCTTGTAAAAACTCTAGCTGATGAAATTGAAAGACAAGGTGTATTGCCGTACTATACCACATGGAGCCCTAATATTGCATCAACAACGGTTGCTCTTAAATCAGGTTTTTCACCTGTCTGGGTTCAATATTATTCAGTAGATATATAGCTTAGATTATCCATATCAAATAAATAGAATATATAGCTTGTGATTTATAATTAATTAGAAAATGGGGATGAGTAATTTATGAAGGTTATATTTTTAGATATAGATGGAGTACTTAATTCAGAAGAATTTTTAGAGAATAATCAAGATGAAGCAATTGACAGAAATAGTGTAACTGTTTTAAAAAACATAATTGATAAAACAGGGGCAGTTATTGTTATGTCTTCTGGCTGGAGATTATGGTTTGATGAAGATATGATGCCTAAGGATGGATATTCACAATACCTATATGATATTCTCAGCGAGTTTGATATAAAATTATTTGACAAAACACCTGATTTTAGTACTGAAGAAATTCGCACTAGAAAAACTTTTAGCCATGTAAAAGCTAAAGAGATTATTGCTTGGTTAAGTGAACATAAAACTGTTGACAAATATATTGTGTTAGATGATTTAGATTTGAAGAATGAAGAAATTAATTCACATTTAGTTAGAACAAACGCTATGGTTGGCATTACTGAAGAGGATGAAAAGCGAGTAATTGATATGATTAACTAATAAAAATATTTTTATTATGCAAGATATATTGGATAACTTATACTATTAAAAAACAAGAATATTACAACTCTTGTTTTTTTAATAGTATAAGGAAATTACGCAGCAGACGTTAAAGGTTATCAAGTCCAAGGTAATCTTTTCTAAATGCATCGATTGAATCATAAGTAAGTACCTGAAGCTGTAATTTATCATAATCTTTCTTATATAGCTGCATTGCTTCTTCGAATGCATCGGCAAAAGATTTTAGATCATTTGCTTGAAAATGTTTCATTAGATTAATAGAAATAGTACCGCATTCCCTATGCATTAAATCATAAAAACTCTGACAACTAACACCAGAAGAAAAAGCTAGAAATATATCTTTATTATCTGCTGCATATTGTATTTTATTTTTCCAGTTTGACCATATTTCTTCATATGTTCCTTTAAGATTGTCTTTTGTTGGAACTGCTTTTTCCAATATTTCTTCTACTATTTCATCATACAGATCTTTAACTGTTCTAATTAATTTTGTAGTAGTTTCTTTAATATCAAGCACTGATGTTGCATATATAACCCCATTAAAATACTGCTCAAAATATTTTGGAACACGTTTCATAGCAAGCATTTCTTCCAAATAATGCTTAACTCCAAGTTTAAAATAGCTATGATTCAGAAAGCATACAGTATTGGTCAAGTGAGAGATAACATCTCCAGATAATTGTCTTATAGCGCCTATTTCTTCCTCAAGCATCATTTTTCCGTATGTAAGAGTAGCATTATCTAGATGTTTCTTTGCTTTTTGAAGAATTTCTGTAGTCATAGGGCTATTTATAATATTTAGAGTATTTTGTCTTAGATGCATAAATCGCTCTATATATTGAGGTTCTCTGCAATAGACAATATCAACGTCTATAATTTGTGATATAAATGTATCATCAAATGATGCGCTTCTCTCAAGTTTTTCCCATGTTGAACCATAGAAATCATATCCGATGCCATCTAATATAAAACATGTTGAAAATCCCCATCCTCTTTCATTATTCAAAACTACTAATAAATCCAAATCTGATTTTTCATGAAAGTCACCAGTGAAAAAGGAACCAAAAACACCAATCAAATCGATATCATCTTGATATTCTTTCTGAACCTTTTGTATTACAATATTTATCAATTCTTTATTCTTTTGTTTCAGTCGATTTATTTCACTACTATCCATTTTTTATCCTCCTAACGTACAAAATCAGTTCTTATATCTATTGATACTTTTTATAAGATTTAGTTTAATAATATAATTTTACAATATAAGTAAATGAATTGAAATGTAAAGAACTATTCTGAACTAATTTGTACATTAGTGTTATGTTATTTATATAGTGGAAAGTATATACTAAATTTTATTTCTTTATTGACCATATCCCTAATAGGGATATAATCAACATTTCGACAAAACCCACTCTAAGGAATAAAATAGGTAATTATTCTGTAAATTACACCCATTAATATATAATGGTTACTTGTAAGTAATGGTATAATTTAGTTATTCATAATACAATATTACATATGAAAGTTGTAAAACAACTCAATAAATAGTAATTTGGCAAGGAGATTATTTATATAATGGGAGGGTGAGAAATGTCAATAATTACAGGTTTAGAAACCACATTTAACTCTGTTTACACTGAATACGACAAGTGGCGGCCGCATTATGTTAAAGAGCTATACGATGATATTTTTGATGCAAAAGAAATAAATCCGTCAAGCAATGTGCTTGAGGTTGGAATAGGAACTGGACAAGCTACGACACCAATACTTAAAACAGGTTGTAGTTTAACTGCAATTGAATTAGGTGACCAATTGGCGGAATTTTCAAAACATAAATTTAAAGATTATGATAAATTTAATGTTAAAAATTTTGCATTTCAAGATTTTGAGTGTCCTCCTAATTCATTTGACCTAATCTTTTCAGCAACAGCCTTTCACTGGATACCTGAAGATGTAGGATATACCAAAGTGTTCGATATACTAAAAAGCGGTGGGGTTTTTGCACGATTTGCTAATCACCCATATAAAGATAAAAAACGCAATAACATCCATACTGCATTTGAAAATATATATGAAAAGTATATGCCAGGTTCATTAGGAGAAGATGAATATAGCGAGGAAAATGCCAAAAATATAGCTAACATAGCATGCAAATATGGATTTATAGATGTAAGTTATAGACTCTATCATAGAACAAGAACTTTTACAGCTGACGAATACACATCATTATTAGGTACTTATTCAGGTCACATTGCTATTGAACAAAGGGCAAGAATGAAATTTTTTGATGAAATAAGAGAAGCGATTAATAATAACGGTGGTATTATTACTATATACGATACAATAGATTTACAACTTGCAAGAAAACCATAACTTCCAATTTGTAGAGTTGATGTAACAAAATTTTAAGTTTAGTTGTGTCGTATCATTCTTATATTACTCATCAACAAGAATTGAAATGCTCTTGTTTTTATTTTTTATAAAAGCACCATAAACGGTCGTTTTAAGAACTAGAAGAATTTGATATTCTTTTAGTTCTTTATAAAAATAACAAACAAGAGTTCTAAGTATCCATTTATCAACATCCAATAATTCATCTAGACTTACTGCAACTATTAACACTACAAATATAACGCCTTTTCTAGCAATATCTTTAAGCACTACATAACTAGATAATTCTTTATTAAAATATGCTCTTATCCAACCAGCTGCATAATATAAAGCCATTAAAGTAATTAATATCCGTAACGCTAAATCCTAAGTTCCAAACAACAAAGCACCTACTATTTAGTAAGTGCTAATTTTGCATTATTTGCTTAATATTTTATTTTTCTCAGCCATAAACTCCTCTTGTGTTAATATACCTTCATCTAATAAGCCTTTTAATTTAATCAATTCATCTGCTGTAGATACTATAGTAGTTCTGCTTTCTTGTTGACTTTCCACTCCATTATTTGGTGTAATTATTGAAAACATTGATAGTATATCTTGAGCTGATGTATATGCTACTTTATACATAAATGAACTAGAGTTAGTTTCTTTATATATTAGATTTATATAAACACTAGGATTAGCTGTTTGGCTAACAGTTATTTTAATTGTTGATATGGACATGACAACTCTTAAAGCTCTAGAGGATGTTATAAAAAGATTTAATCAGCTTTTAGACATGCTTGAAAGAGAGTTAGATAATGAATAGGAAAACCAGATAATGAGTTATGCAAATAAATGAAGTTTGAAAAAATTCTTCAGGTAGATGATAGTAATTACTTTAAGTAATAGCTAAAAAAGTCTACTTTAATTATTTTAAAATAATTAAAGTAGACTTTTTTACATTCTGAAAAATGAATTCATATTTGTATTTAAATTTTAACTTTTCATTTTTAAAATCATTTTAACTAAAGATTTCTAAATTTTGATTCGAATAAAGCAAATGCTTCATCCAAAATCCTCTGAGGAATCATGCTGAAACTATCACCAAAAGAAAATTCTGATCTACAAGTAAGGTTATCTACTACGCTGATATTGGATATTAAGCACACATTATATTTCTCAATAATTTCTGCAAAAACACTTTCTACCCTTTCTTTTGGAGCTTTGAAATACGCATGGAACATATTGCAAACAGGGGCTTTTGGAATTGTTGTTATACCCTCTATTTTGTTGAATATTTCTGCTACAGATACAGCGGACTCCCAGTATTCCTTCATTTTGCCTATACGGTTGTCCATAGAATATTTTGCATTAATTATATAAGGATATAAGCTAATTAAATCACCGCCATGACGTCTCTTCCAAACCTTTGCATCATCTGTAAATACAGAATTTCCTGCAAGAATAGCTCCGGCAATACCACCAAGTCCCTTATAGAAAGATACATATACACTATCAAATAGGCTACAAATTTCATTTGCTGATTTATTATAATAAGGAAGCACTTCAAATAAGCGAGCACCATCTAAATGTAATTTAATATTATTTTCCTTACAGTAAAGAGAAATTTCTACTAACTCATCCCATGAAGGTAACTGACCACCTATTTCTCTTTGAGGAAGCTCAATTAGTAAACATGAAATAGGAGTATTGATAGATTTTAAATCTTCAATAGTAAATAATCTATCTTTTTCTCCTAACAAAATAGGTTCTAAATAGTGAAGCTTCTTTAGTCCATCTTGTTCGTGAATTTCCAAATGGCAAAGAGGATGGTAAGCAACTTTTTTTAGATTCTTTTCATCAGACCAGATACGAAGGGCAATTTGCTGTGCCATGGTTCCACTTGGAAAGAATACGGCAGACTCCTTTCCAAGAAAATCAGATATTTCTTTTTCAAAATCATTGATTACGCTACCAGTACCATACATATCGGCATCTAAAGAAGGAGAAACTTGCTTAAAGGATTCCATAAGTAATCCGATGCTTCTGTTTCCATTCCCGGTAAGTTTGTATGTAGCAGATTTACGAAGTTCATTATATAGCTTTGTCATAACACTATCCTCCCAAAAAATAATCTAGTTATATTATAGCATTAATAGAATTGATAGGTATCATTGTTTATAATTAGTAGTTTAAAATGAATTTACTATAAATATTTAAATTTCAATTTTAACCTTTCATTTTTCTAAAAGCCAATGGTGTTTTTCCATGAACCTTTTTAAACATTTTTACGAAATTTCCACTATGATTATATCCAACCATTTTAGATATTTCATCAATGCTTAATTCTGTTGTAGATAACAGATTTTCTGCCATTGTCATTTTAATGGAATTAGTATATTGTCTAATAATTCTTTATTTTTGCGATTACGATTAATAGCATCGACTACATCTGCCTTAAATGCTGTTTCAAAAGGTTTATTTAATTCTTTTAATGCAGTCTTCTGACTTATGAGACCAGCATTAAAGTTGAGTTAAAGAATATTATTTTTTAATCAACAAACCTCTTATAATTTCCGCATCCTCCTGTCTTTTATTTAATAGTTCCATTATTTTGTTGTTTAGTTCATCTTCCCTATTCTTTAGTTCCTCTTTTTGTTTTTCTTCAACTAATAATATCCTTTTACTTGTTTCAAGTTGTTGTTTTTCTATTTCAAAATTAAACTTTTCTTTATTTTTATTATTAAGTTCTTCTATGTCACTTTGGAATCTTTCCTTCATTTCCTTTACTTCTTTATCTTTGTTTAAGAGTTTAATCTCTATTTCCTCTAATCTAGACTTTAATAAAGAATTATCATTATTTAAGTTTAATAAATCACTTTTTAAAGTTTTTATTTCTTCCTCTTTTTCATTTATAGTTTGCAATGATGATTTAAGTGAGGTTAATTCATTGTTTAAGTGATTATTCTTCTCTTGTAACATATTATTTAATTCTTTTGTTTGAGCCAAATTTTCTTTAACTTCTTTAATAATTTCTTCTTTTTTCTTTACTTCCTCATTTAGCTTAAAAATTTTCTTATTTTCTTCTCTAATAGATGCCAATTCTTCCTTAAGTTTTTGAATTTCTAAATCTTTCTTCGATAATTGATCTTTATTTGTATTCCCTAGCTCTCCAATTTTTATTTTGGCTTTCTCCATAGAATTTATATAAATGTCTACAATCCTAGAAGTTATATCTTGAAGTTCAGTTATGTCATCCGAAATGTTTAAATTACTATCTTTTATAGAGTTTAATTCATAGAACTTTATAACTTGCTCCATAAACTCCTTGTTATTTATGCCCTCCTTTTGGGCTAATTCATTAAATTTTGACTTCAAATCGTCATTTATTCTTACGCTAAAAGTTGTATCCATAATTTCCTCCTGAAATGTTTACTTATTTTGATTATTATTTACATGTAAACATATTGAATATACTTGTAAACTTAATGTTTACAAGTATATTGTATCATGAATTTAGAATAAAATGAATGAAAAAGCTAAAATTAAGATAAAAAACCTAACTCAATATAACTTTTATTATATTGAGTTAGAATATATGAGATAAATAAATATTAAAAAAGACGATAAAAAGAGGAAGCAATAAATAAATGAGGCTAAAAAGTAATCAAAGATGGATAAATACTTTCTATTAGATAAAACTTTAGAAAGATTGCATTTATATAAGCTCTAGAAATAAATATTACTTAAAAAAGCAAATATGATTTTACTGAGGAACATATTTAAAATTAGTTTCTTTTGTTCCATATGGACTGGTACTAAAAGTTATTGTTGCAGTTCCACCAGGAGGATTATGTGCTCCTGTAAAAGTATCCACTTCCACAACTATATAAAATTGAAATTCTTCACTAGGTCTTTTAATACTAACTATATTTGCATCAAATAAATCAAACTGTCTATCTATACCAAAACGTTTTTCAATTGAGGTTGTAATGTATGGATATAACATACTTAATAGAGCTTCATTACATAAATTCTTCGGCTGCTCAATTTTATTAATTGTTGTATAATCCACCATTGACACAGTATTAGCACATACCTCTAAAGGGGTTAATAACATAAATATAGTTACAATTATTAAATATACCTTGATTGCAAATTTCTTCATAAACTAATCACCTCTTTTTACATATTAGTATGTTAAAAAGAGTATATAATTATTTACTGATAAATAGTTGAAATAAATTATATTAATGTATACAAAAAGCACAAAAAGAGAAAGCAAAAATACGTTCTCATATATAAAAATGCATTTGCTTTTCTTCCTATAAAAATTAAAAGTATTTTTTCTGATTTAATCATTAAAAGTAACTTTATCGTAATTGCAACGATTAAATTTATTTCTTAAAGTTAATGCTGGTAATACTATGATATATGAATATATAATTGTCCTAAGCACCCATATGCTATTGTAAATATAGGCATTGTAAATTAGTATTTATATATATCGTTAAGTCTAATCGTACTATCTATTAAACCTCTGCCTGGGAAATCTGCAGCAAGTATTCCAACACGTGTATACTTAGAATTATTAATTCTATCTGTTGTCAATATATTTGTTCCTTCAAAAGCTATAGTACATATACCTATAAAACAATTCACTCTTGGAAAATCCGGATATTTATTTTTCCATCCAGGAGTCGTAAGTCCAGTTGCCAATCTAGGGGCACCTGTTCCAGAGCTACTATGTCCACTTGCAATAAAATAAGGGAAAGATCCACCAGATGCTGATAAATAATTTAAGTAAATTTCATCATTCTTTGGCGAGGCATTTGCCTTTTCAAGATGATCTCTAACACTTTCCCATTTACTATATAAATCCCAATTTGTTGATACATGATAATCATCCTGTCTATTTAACTTACGATGATAGCTTAATCCAAAATTTAGTCCTCCTACATCATACAATACTACAATTTTACCTCTAATCTCATCTAAAGTTGGATTCTGCATATTATTACCGTTATTATCCCAAAACCAATCATTATATCTATTAACATAGGATTTAAAAGTATCATTAAATTCAGAATCACTTACTGAGCTATATTCTTGTTTAACTCTCATTAATATAGTTTCACTTGGATTTCTCCTTAAAAAATCTATAGTTTCATTTAAAACATCTCCAAACATAGCTTCTTGATATACAAAACCATGATGAATTGAAAAAACAGTTTCATTAATATATCTACATCTAATATCTAAATAGCGTATTCCAGACTTTAATTGTGTCTCTAGATTCATACTTTGAGTTTGAACGCTATCTCCACCATATAGAGACATGGTGTCATGTGTACCAGGTATTGAAAGTTGAGATAATTTTGTAGATCCATCTATTTTACTCATCCAATTCTGATTTTCATATCCTATACTTTTATCATGAGAGTATCCTGAATGATCATGAGCTATTGCTATCTTGCTAGTAAGGAGCAAAAATAATACGCTAGTCAGTATTATTGGTTTTATTTTCTTCATAAAATTAATATATCCTCTCATATAAAATAATTACTCTTTGACCAAAATAAATTCTAATATTATGTCTTATTTTATATTTACTTCATAATGCTCTTCATTAAGTCTCACTACTTCAAGTTCTTTTTTATTCTCATTCAATTTCAATGCTAAACTTTGAATTCCAAAGAATTCTGTGAAAGTATGACTCCCGATGATAAGATTTATCCCTTTAAACTTAGCATATTGAATAGTATACAAATCACATTCACCTGTAATGTATACATCGCACTTATTTTCAACTGCTTCCTTAATGCAAGCTGTTGACCCTCCATTACCACAGACTAAGCCCACTCGCTTCACCTTTTTGTCATTAAATTGCCAAAATTTAACTGGCTCTTCAAGTAGATTTTCAATTTTTTTTACTAATTCATTAAGTTCAATCTCTTCATCATATTCTGCGATTCTACCAAAATATAATCCTTCCCATTTAAGGGTTCTTTTAACAATTTCTAAATTCAATTTTTTTAATAAACTATCATTTGTTCCAAAGTTACAGTCATCAAGTGGCAAGTGATTATAGTAGTGACTTATACCATACTCTGCTAGTTTTTCTATGCATGCCTCTTTTAATCCATATATTTCATCCCATGCATCATGATGTGTCACCATCATATCAACTCCATGAACTCTTGCTTCCTCTATAGTTTCAAGCGTTAGGTTAACACAGTATCCTATTTTTTTAACTTTTTTATCCGCATGATATGTAACCCCAGATTCACTAGAATAGATTTCATTATTTGTTACATTAAAAAAATCATTAATTCTTTCAACAATATGCGAAACATCCATATACTTACCTCCTCATTTTCATCATGTTTTGCCATATGGGTGTATAATATAATATTAAACAAATAAATACAAAATCCTTCTTAAAATACAAATTTCTTACTTTCATCATCTGTAACAAATACTTGTTTTTTTAAAAAAAACTCAATTATCCAATTGAGAATTCTAGAATTGTTTTTATCAGCAGCTTACCTAGAAGTTAAAATATGGTATTATAATAGTAACTAAAGAATTATTTTATGATAAATAAGAAGCAATTTAATAAATTGAATATATAAAAACTAGTTCCTATTTTTATAAAGTAAATAACTAGTAAAAAAGGGGATGAATATTAAATGGACTTAAATTCATGGAATAATGAAATTAAACAATTAAGAGAGATAATTTTAAAACCAGATAGGATTGAAGAAAGCAAATATTTATCATTGAATTTACATTCAATGGTTCATTTGTCTGTTATGTCAGGAATAGATAAAAAAACTTTTGAAGATAAACTGTGGGAAGAACTAGACGAAAATACTTTTAGAACATCAACAAATAAAAAAGGCCGTACTGTAGCATATGGTGTTTGGCACTCAACTAGAATAGAAGATATAACAATTAATTTGTTGGTTGCAGGAGAGGAACAGATATTTAATGTAGGAAATTGGCAGAAAAAAATAAATTCAAAAATTATAGATACCGGCAATGCAATGTCTGAAAATGAAATATTGGAATTTGGTAAAAATATACATATGGAGGAATTAAAAAATTATAGGATTGAAGTAGGAAGAAGGACTCAAGATATAATAAAAAATCTCTCTATCATGGATATGAAAAGAAAATTTGATAAACATAGATTACAATGTATAATAGATGAGGGAGCAGTATTGGATGTGGAAGCTTCAAACTGGCTCATTGATTTTTGGGGAAGAAAAACTGTATCTGGAACTATATTAATGCCTGTTACAAGACATAATATAGTTCATATAAATGAATCTTTAAGTGCAAAAAAGAAGCTTAAAATAATCAAGTCATAATATTTTTATATTGCTAATTAAAAAACATATAAAGATAAAATATGTAGAAGACATATTCATATCTTTATATGTTTTTTATTACATTAACTTAACACCATGTTCAGGATTCCAGTCATATTCCATGATACTTGCTGTATTTAAAGCTTTTTCTCTTCCAAGAATTCTTTCTACAATATATAAGGACATATCTATTCCAGCAGATATTCCAGCTGATAATACAATTTTCCCATTATCTATAAACCTAACCCCTCCTCTAACTTTTGCACTTGAAGGAGCAATTTCTTTTAAGACTTCTAAGGATAAATGATGAGTAGTTATTTCTAAGTTATCAAGTAAATCAGCCTTTGCTAATAAAAAGGCACCAGTACAAACAGAAAGAACTAATTCTGCATTTTTTGATACTGATTTAATCCAATTAATAATAATAGGATTGTTCATCTTTTTCCTTGATCCCTTTCCACCTGGAATTAAAACAATATCAGGCTCAGGACAATTGAAAATACTATAGTGTGGGTTTACACTTAACTTATTATAAGTTAAAATTGGTGTTGTTTTTTCCGCCACCGTATAAACATTTAAATTTGTATCGCGAGCTGTAATAGAAAATACCTCAAAAGGACCGCAAAAATCAAGAATTTCTACATCTTTAAATATTAAAATTGCAACATTTTTAATCTCCTTCATTAACATACCCTCCATGTTTTCATGTTATTTAAAATGATATAAAATTATAACCTTACTAAAAAACTAATTATATCAAAATCTTAATCTAAAATTATAAGGTATTCAAGTTTAAAATTTAAAAGATTATAAAAAAGAGATAATGTTGCTTTATGCGACGAATTTTTATGACAAGGTAAAAAATAAATTATCCATATTATTACTTATTACGTTTTTTACAATACTTATTTTTTATATCTATAGTGCTAGACATGTTTATTTTTAAAGCATTATAAACAATAAATATTTATATAAATTTGCTTTAAATGCTAGGAAATATTATGTAGAAAATTATATAAGGCAGGGTTTTATTTATGTTAACTAAAATTTTAGTAATAGAATCTATAATTACATTGATAGCTACTATATCCTGTTGTATAAAAAACAGAAAAATGAAATACTTCTACATTCTTATATGGTCTGGTATACTAATAAATTTAGGTATGATATTTTTAGTTATAATATCTGTTGTTATATAATTTAAAAAGCTATTTCATATTCAAATATGAAATAGCTTTTTATCTACATTTTTTCTACAGCTTTATATTCAACACCAAAAGTATCAACTGTTACCTTTTTCATTTTAGCATCTTCTTTTGGTCTATCTTGACCATCAGTTTCTATTGCTGCAATTTTATCTACAACTTCTATACCTTCTATAACTTTACCAAAAGCAGCGTATTCTCCATCTAAATGAGGTGAATCTTTGTGCATAATAAAGAATTGAGAACCAGCAGAGTTTTTATCTTGGGCTCTTGCCATAGAAATAACTCCTCTATCATGCTTTAAATTGTTTTCAAAACCATTACTTGAAAACTCTCCTTTAATAGAATATCCAGGACCTCCTACTCCAGTTCCTTCAGGATCCCCACCTTGAATCATAAAACCAGGTATTACTCTATGAAAAATTAATCCATCATAAAAATTAGAATTAGCTAATGAAATAAAATTTCTAACTGTATTAGGTGCTACATCTGGATACAATTCAATTTTAATTTTTGAACCGTCCTCCATTTCTATAGTAGCTACTGGATTTTTATCATCTTTACCTTTTTCTTTTTCTGTTTCTGTTTCTGCTGTATCAGTATTAGTTGAAGTATTATTTTCATTAGTAGGTTCTTCTTTTTTACTGCAACCTATAAATAATGAAAAAGATAAAACTATTACTAATAATAAGCTCATAGTTTTATTAACTCTCATCTTTTATCCTCCTTTAAATTAAGTTACAAAATTTATTTTAACACATTGAAGAAAAATTTGTAATTAAATAAAAGAAAAATGGTATGTAACATTAATAATTAACATACCATTTCATTATTATACTTCAAATTTTTATATTTCTTCAAAAGCTACTGCTTCATATCCATAATCATCTAAAGCAGTTCTAACTTTATCTTCGTCTAATTTATCCTCTGATTCTACAATAGCAATTTTAGAATCTAAATCAACTTCTACAGATTTTACATTTTCAAGTTCTGATAAACATTCCTTAACATGATTAACACAATGCATACAGCTCATACCATTAACAGTTATTTTAGTTTTCATATTTATTACTCCTTCCAAATATTATTTTATTTTAAAGCTTTTAAGTCTAAGTGCATTTAACAATACTGATACTGAACTTAAACTCATTGCTAAAGCCGCAATCATAGGATTTAATAGCTTTCCGCCAAGAGCATACCAAACACCCATAGCTACAGGAATTCCTAAGGTATTATAGGCAAAGGCCCAAAATAGATTTTCTTTTATATTTAGTATGGTTTTTTTACTTAATTCTATAGCAGTTGGTACATCCATTAAATCACTTCTCATAAGAACTACATCTGCTGATTCTATAGCTACATCTGTACCTGAACCTATAGCTATACCTATATCAGCCTGAGCTAATGCTGGGGCATCATTGATACCATCTCCAACCATAGCAATTTTTTCACTTTCATTTTGAAGTTTTTTAATTTGGTCTGATTTTTCATTTGGCAGCACTTCTGATATGACAATATCAATTCCAACTTGCTTTGCAATAGCATCGGCTGTTTTTTTATTATCCCCTGTTAGCATAGCAACTTTAATTCCCATTTTATGAAGCTTTTCAATAGCACTTTTACTACTATTTTTAACAGTATCTGCAACAGCTATTATTCCAGCTAAGTCATTATTTATAGCTATAAACATAGGAGTTTTACCTTCACCTGCTAACTTTTCGAAAGAATTATTAAAACTTTGTATATCTATATTGTTTTCAGTCATAAGCTTTTCATTACCTAATAATACTGTTTTGTTATCAATTGTAGATATGATACCTTGACCAGGTATAGCTTTAAATGTTGACAATTCTTTTAAGGTAATACCTCTGTTCTCTGCTTCTAGTACTATGGCTTCTCCTAAAGGGTGTTCTGAGCCTTTTTCTGAGGAAGCTGCAAGCATTAATAGCTTGTCTTCATCTATATCATTAGTTATAATGTCCGTCACTTTAGGTTTCCCTTCAGTGATAGTACCAGTTTTATCAAAAACTATGGTTTGAATTTTATGAGTTTCTTCTAATGCAGAGCCATTCTTAAATAATACTCCCAGTTCTGCACCCTTTCCTGTACCTACCATTATTGCTGTTGGAGTGGCAAGCCCTAAAGCACAAGGACAAGCAATAACTAATACAGATATAAATATAGTTAATGAAAATACTACATCACCTTTGAAGAAATACCAAACTATTGCTGAAAGAAAAGCTAGTGCAATTACTATAGGTACAAAGTAACCAGATACTATATCTGCAAGTCGTGCAATAGGCGCTTTAGAACCTTGAGCATCTTCAACTAACTTAATTATTTGAGACAATGCAGTATCTTTACCTACTTTTGTAGCCTTATATTTTATAAGGCCATTTTTATTAATACTTGCACCAATTACATTGTCATCTACATTTTTTTCTACAGGTATACTTTCTCCTGTAAGCATGCTTTCATCTATAGATGTAGATCCACTTATAATGACACCGTCTACTGGAAGCTTTTCACCAGGTTTAACGATAATTATATCCCCTACTTCTACATCATCAATAGGAATATTTTGTTCCTGTCCATCTTTTTCTACAGTTGCAGTTTTAGGGCTTAATCCCATTAAGGTTTTAATTGCCTCTGAAGTTTTACCTTTAGTTTTGGCTTCTAAATACTTACCTAAAGTTATTAAAGTTAATATTACTGCAGCAGATTCAAAATATAATTTATTATGAGCAATATCATGACTTCCGCTAAAATATATTTCAAACATGGCGTAAATACTATAACCATAAGATGCTAGAGTACCAATAGAAATAAGAGAATCCATATTTGGACTTCCTTTTATTAAGGATTTAAATCCAACTTTGAAAAATTTCTTACCTATAAATATAACAATAGTAGTTAATATAAATTGTGTAAGCGCAAAGTTAAATGGACTATCTGTAGGATTGATAATTGTAGGAAGTTCTAAGCCTACCATAGATCCCATGGAGATTATAAGTAGTGGTACTGCAAATATTGCTGAAAAAATAAATCTTTTATATAGTGATTTTTCTTCACTATTTTTTCTTTCTTTTTCTTCATCTATATTTAAATCATCATTTAATGGGTTATAACCAGCTTTTTCTATTGCTTTTTTTATTTCAGAAAGTCTTATCTTATCACTTTCAAATTCTACTGTAAGTTTTTCAGTAGCTAAATTGACATTTGCAGCTATAACACCATTAAGCTTTTTGCATGCCCTCTCTACTGCTTTTGAACAAGAGGCACAGGTCATACCTTGAATTTTTAAAGTCTTTATAATACTATCATTTTTAGCTTTATAACCAGCTTTTTCTATAGTTTGTTTTATATCTTCAAGAGATATTTTGTTTTCATCAAAGGTAATATTCAACTTTTCAGTAGCTAAATTAACATTTGATTCCTGTACACCATCTAATCTTTTCGTAACTCTTTCTACTGCCTTAGAGCACGCGGCGCAGGTCATGCCTTCTATTCTTAGCATCTTTTTAGCCAATTCTATCACCTCTTTACTTGTTTATTAACTTTTCTATTAAAGTATCTATTTCTTCAATTTTCTCATCTATATCTCCGTTGTCATATGCATTTTTTACACAATGTTTTAAGTGTTGCTTTATAATAACTGAGTTTGCTTTTTTTAATATAGATTGAGAAGCTATTATTTGATTTGAAATATCAACACAATATCTGTCGTCCTCAATCATTTTTATTATGCCTTCTATTTGACCTTTTGCAATGTTTAAATATTTAATTGCATTTTTTCTCTCAGGATTTATATTTATAGTTTTATTACTCATGGGTACCTCCTTTTATTCGTAATTATATTTTTACAATACTCTATACCCCTGTAGGGTATACTTAAATAGTAAATCTAATACTATAAATAGTCAATAGAAAAATTAATAAAATTTCTTATGTACTTAAAATTTTCACACATGGCACATTACCTATTATTTAAATATTTACTTGTTTTATTTTTTACATTAAATTTTATTTATATACTAAATAAAAACAGAGATATCACCACAAATCTCAAAATTTTTATAGTAATATCTTTGTTTTTATATAAGCACTTATTTATATTTTACATAAGTCTAGCTAAAACATATTCTTTAAATTTTTCAAAGTCGCCACTTTCTGTTGAAGTCCCTTTATCTATTTTATTATTTATATAATTATATTCAGCAAAACCGTAATTAAATTTAGGATTAGAAACTCTAATTGCAACATCATTAATTGTGTATACAGCTTTATTTTCTAAAACCTTAGTTAGAAATTCTAATAATTCTTCACAAGATTTAACTTTTCCTTTTAAAATCATTTTCAAACCATAATAAAATAAATTATAAGAACCACTTAGTTCATTGATTTGCTCATTTTTGATATAGAATGTTTTCCCTGTGTTATAAAAATATTTCATAGACTCAAAAGTTAAAGTCCTATATTCATTATTAATTTCTACTTTTTCATCATATAACTCTTTTAACCCATCTAATATACTTTCCCAACTTCTTGTATTTAATGATTTATTATCATTTATAATTTTATTAAATTTATCAACTGATTTTTCAAAGTCCTTTTCTTTATTTACTATAGTACTATTTACTAAAATTGTATATTCATCATTCTCATACACTAAACTTATTTTCTTTTCCATAATACCACACTCCATATAATAATTAATAATTATTATTATATCATATTCATTATTAATTTCTACTACTAATTCTTATGCATTAGTTTTTGTGGATTTTTATTAAACATATTTTTTATATATGCTATAACCTAACTCATCCATTTTATCCTTTGGTATGAATTTAAGTGCAGCTGAATTTATACAATATCTAAGTCCTCCAAGTTCATTAGGACCATCATCAAACACATGACCCAAATGAGAATCTGCTCCGTTACTTCTTACTTCAGTTCTAATAAGCCCATGACTTAAATCATCTTTTTCTTCAACAGCTTTTTTCTCTATAGGTTTAGAAAAACTTGGCCATCCACATCCAGAGTTAAATTTATCTTTTGATGAAAAAAGCGGCTCTCCACTTACTATATCTACATATAATCCTTCTTCGTTCTGATTCCAAAATTCATTGGCGAAAGGTTTTTCTGTACCATTTTCTTGAGTAACATGAAATTGAATTTTACTAAGTTTTTTATTTAGCTCTTCTAATGATGGTTTTTTATATAATTTATTAGTCATAATATTCACTCCTTATAAATTAATATTATCTAATTTTTTATAAATATGCTAATATAGATTATTAAATTTTAATTGTATAAAATAGTAAAAGCCACCTAATTAATAGGTAGCTTTATTATTCAAATTCCTCACAAATGTACAAATATATTTTTTCGCTCCAATATTTATGGAGCTTTGGGTCTATGTCCGCTACAAAAAATAAGAATTCATCTAGTTTATTTCTTTTGTAAATTCCTTTCATTAAATGCCGTGGATAATGTACTACTTTAGTAAATTGATTTTTAGGATCTATAACCTTTACTGAGAAATCTTCCTGAACGTATAAATCCTTACATCTTATATCCAGTCTTTTATAACCTAGTTTTTTAAAATCTTTCATTAATTTAACTAAGTGTTCAGCCAATGTTCTATTCATATTATTTCTTCTTAAATATTTATCTAAACGTATACCACCTACAAAATCTCTTATAATATAATGCTCTCCATGTTCATATACCCTAGGAAAATACTTGCTTTTTTTCGAACGAATTAGAGTATTATATTCATCTTTACAGACTTTTGAACTGTTAAATATTTTTATAATTTTATTATCCGGGAGCAAATAAACTATACCATTATTCCCTTTACCTAAATATTCTGCTTCTCTTATCATTTTTTCTGTTTTTTCGTTTAAATAAACTGGATTTGTAAAAGGCCTGCCCATATATCCTCCAAATTTATCGCTATCCATATAATTATATGCAATCTCTTAAACAATTAGCATTAATTTAAATGTTATAGGATGAATAAATAAAAATGAGGTGCTTTATACCCTTCTTCTATTCCACCGCCTAGAAAAACATAATTATAATGAGACAAGGATAAAATTTAGTAATTGATAGAGTTAGTAATATCTTTAATCTCAATTAACAAAAATGAAAGCTTTGATAATCTATTGTTGGAATAAGTGACTCTTCAGACAGCACCTTTTTGATTAAATCACACTTTTTTTTATAAACCTTTTTCTTGAAAACTAATTTTTAATATAATAGTTGAAATTTCAACTTTATTATATTATACTAAAAATTAGTTGAAATTTCAATTAATTTAGTTAAGGAGATTTTTAATGGAAAAATTAGAGTCTAAAGCACTAAGATTTGTAGGATTATTATCCAGAACTATAAATTCCAGATCTGATTTTAAGTATAAGCAGCTAGGATTACAAAAAGGTCAATATATGTTTTTAACGAGAGTTTGTGAAAATCCTAAGATCAATTTAGTAGACTTATCTAATATGCTTAAAGTAGATAAAGCTACAACTACTAAAGCGATAAAAAAGCTTATTGATATAGGATATATTAATAAAAAACAAAATGAAAAAGATAAGAGGGAATACAGATTAACTCCGACCAATAAAGGTTTACAAATTTATAAACTTATTATCAATGAAGAAAAAAAACAGCTAGATATAAGTTTTGATGGATTTAATGAAGATGAAATAGAGATGGCAACTAAGTTGATAGAACGGATGAGTAAAAATATTGAAAAATACTGGTTGGATGCAGGTAACAGTTTGGGAAAGATGGAACTTTAAAACAAAGTTTTATATTTATTAATGAATACATAAGTAAAAGGAGTGGAACAATGATGAAGTTTAGAAAATCAGTTCAAACAGATATAGATAATATAATGAAAATTATTGAACAAGCTCAAGACTATTTTAAAAATCAAGGAATTAATCAATGGCAAGATGGTTATCCTGATCTAAATATTATAAGTTGCGATATTATAAATGGAAATAGCTACGTTTTAGAAAAAGATGGTTATATCGTAGCTACTGTAATGGTTTCATTTGAAGGCGAGAAGACCTATGATTTAATTTATGAAGGGAAATGGATAAGCGACAAAGAGTATGCAACAATTCATAGAGTGGCTGTTAATAATGATTATAAAGGTCTCGGGTTATCATCTCAAATTATTAAATATATTGAAGAACTTTGCTTACAAAAAAATGTATATAGTATAAAAGTTGATACACATGAACAGAATGTTTCCATGCAAAAAGCACTTAAAAAAAATGAATTCCAGTACTGCGGAGTAATATATTTGGAAGACAAAAGTAAAAGAATAGCGTTCGAAAAAGTACTAAACTAATTATAATTAAATTTCTGTCCCCAAATTTTATGAATCAAAAACAAACATAAAGAATCATTTGTGAATTTTGAAAATTATAGTATTTTTTGCTACATAACACTTAAAAAATAGTAAATCAATATTTCTCTTTTATCTTAATTCTCCATAAAATTGAATGTGAGTAATTACAAGTAATTCCACATATGCATCCTATTTGGATGATGATACAATAGAGAAAGTGACAAGGAATTATCAAGAAGAATAAAATAAATCACCATCATCTTTTATTACTATACTCCTTGCGCTTTCTCTCATTTTCTTATCCTACCTATTTACTTAGAACATATATGAATCTCTTTCGACTATTGAGTTATATAAATAATTAATTTTAATTGGAAAATAATTATCGCATCCAACATAATACCTCTTCTGCTATTATGTCAGGTTTATCCCAATGAAGTAAATGTGTTGTTCCTTCTATTTTTTTAACTATAGCATTAGTGCCTTCTTTGAATTTTTCTATCTCTAAAGTTCTAACTTCATCCCAAGAACTAGGAAGAGTAGCTTGTAGCAACAATATAGGTAGTCTTAGTTTATCATATAAAAGATTTGTAGGAGAATTATACATAGATTTAATGGCTCCTCTAGCAGTATCTCCGCTTGCACAAAATATGATTTTCCCATCTTTTTCTTTCATTAAATCTTTTGCTGCTATCTCTAATAATTCTGACCATCTTAAATAATTACTTCTCTCCACCTCTAAAAAGTCATCCCAACTAGAGAATATATATTCATCAAAATCAGATTTATATGACTGTATTTCTTCATCTAAAGAGCAATTAGGCCTAAAACCTAGCTGTTCTTTATTTGCATTAACAAAATAATCATATTCAAATTGTTTTATATGATAACCTCCATCTAATAACAAGATTTTTTTTACCTTTTCTGGGTAAAGCGCTGCATAATGAAGACCAATACAGCCACCCCAAGAATGTGCCATTAAAGAAAAGTCATCCTTCTCAATTATATCAATTACTTTGGAAATCCAGGCTATTAAATTAGGAGTTTCATAGTCTTCATCTTTATTAAATGCAGGACTTTTCCCATGGCCTGGTAAATCAATAGAAAAAATATGATATTTATCCTTTAATAACTCTCCTAATTCTAAAAAACTCAAATTACTGCTACCAAGTCCATGAATACAAATTATTGTAGGGTTTTTTTATCCCCCCATTCACTAACCCCTGCCTTTACGTCTTTATTACTAATAAAAAACTGTTTCAATGTTATCCCCCACTTCTTTAAACATTGATTTGCACTTGTTTCCATATTTTTTTAATGTTTTTTCCTTAAAAAATATGGAATTTGAAATCGTTTATACATTTACTAAGTGATTTTTCAGTTTCATCAAAATAAATATCATATTTCGCAAGTTTTTTGTTACATATCCTTAAGTCTCTACTTTTAGTTTTAAATGATTCAGTATCCTTAATTAATAATTCATGAATTCTATGTTCTAATCCCATTTCTTTAAGAATACTCTCTCCAAGCTCATAGGTGTTTAAATTATTTTCACTACCTGCATTATAAACTCCTCCAGGTAATTGAAGAATTTTATCAAAAGCATTTATTAAATCATATACATATGTTATTCCTCTATATTCATTAGCTCTAAATTCTACCGGCCTATTATTCAGCGCTGCTTTTACTACATTCCAAATTATATTTGGCTTCAACGGCTTGTTTCTTTCTGGTAGACTATAAAGCCAAGTTATTCTTAAAATAACCGCATCCTCCAAAATTTCTTTTAGTGCTTTTTCCGCCTCTAATTTATGTTTACCGTATATATTATTTGTAATTGGTACAGTAATTTCATCATATGGGCCTATATCCTCATTTCCGCCATATATCTGATCTGAGCTTAAATATATCATTTTTACTCCCATCATATCACAAGCCTTAGCAATATTTATTGATCCATTAACATTAACCTCGTAAGATAACTCAGGATTTTTTTCACAAAAACCTGTGTCTGATATTGCTGCTGTATGAATTAAATAAGTTGGTTTTACACTCTTTATTAATTCAATTGCTCTTTCATAGTTTTTTATATCTAAATCATTATGGGCTAAAGGAATAATATCATATTTATCTTTATAAAAATCTATAAACCTTGAAGCAAAAAATCCGTTGGAACCTGTGATTGCTATTTTTTCCATAATACCACCTTCATTTTCTAAAATAATACATATTAATTCACATTATACTCTTTTAAAACGTAGCATATTGTCGCATTTTGAATAATTATTCTATTTATTTACGACATGTAATTTTATTATTTTGTAAGGTTTGAATCTATATTTTACTCAGTAACTATATAAAGTTAATTAATATAGTTTTAGGTGGGGTACTTATATAAAAACTACAATAAATACAAACAAAAATTAATGCCTCAAAAATATAGCCATCTAAGTCAATTAGATATCTATATTTTTGAGGCATTAAATTCTTATATATTTGGACTTTTCACTAGTCCTCTATATTTTATTAACATCAAATAGAATCTTTAATTAGTTATTTTTCGGATTATTTAGAGAAATTAGCCCTGGAAAAACTTCTGAACCTAAAGAACTTATATCTTCCCCATCCTCTAGAAATTCTTTAATTTTATCAACATCCTCTAAATAGCTCCAGTTATTTTCATCATCAAGGGCATCTATATATTCACTAGATACTTCTTCCAAAGAATCATCATAATTATCTTCTAAATCCTCTTCTAAATCAAAATCACTAAAATCTTCAATGTTTATTTTTTCATTATACTTTTCAAATGCAGTATTTTGTTTTTTATCTTCAAAAACTTCATCAATCTTAACAGCTTTTACATCATATCCTTCTAATTGCAAACATTTTCCACAATTATCACAGGCTTTATTATTATTAAGCTCACATAAATTACATTCATTACAATTGTTACAATTCTTATTTTTGTCAAAGATACATATTTTACTCATATAACTACCTTCTTTTCACTATAATTAGTTTTAAAGCAAATTTTATTGTAACAAATTAATAATTTAAATTCAACTATTTATTAAGTTTATAGGCTGATAATTTAATTATAGTAAAAAAAATTATAGCAATTATGGTTATATCTAACTTTAATCTAGACAATAATAGGATTATAACTTACTATTATTAGTATGAAACATAATATTTTTAAAAGCTTTATTTTTTTGCTTTTAGTATATATACATAGGAGGATTTATTATGGCAAGTAATTATTCATTTGATATTGTTTCTGAAGTAAATATGCAAGAGGTAGATAATGCTATCAATCAAACATTGAAAGAGATTGGTCAGAGATATGATTTTAAAGGAACTAAAACTCAAATTGAGCTTGGAAAAGATGAAATTAAAATAGTATCAGACGACGAATACAAATTAAATGCGGTTATTGATGTTTTAAAAGGAAAATTTATAAGAAGAGGAGTTTCTCCTAAAGCCTTAGAACTTGGTAAAATAGAAACTGCATCACTAGGCAGTGCAAGAGTAATAGCTAAAATAGTAAAAGGAATTTCTACTGAAAAAGCTAAAAAAATAGTAGCAGAAATAAAATCAAGCAAAATTAAGGTGCAAACTCAAATTATGGATAACCAATTAAGAATTACAGGAAAAGATAAAGATGATTTACAAGCAGCTATTCAATTAGTTAAATCAAAGGATTTTGGAATAGATCTTCAATTTACTAATTATAGATAAGAAAATTATATTTTTAAAAATAATTCTCCACTAATTAATAAGGTGGAGAATTATTTTTCTTATATTATAGATCTTTAAAATTATTTGTATATATAATTATTACTTTTTAGCTCTAACTACTGATGCAAAAGAGTTAATTGTAAATTCTTCTTTTAAAAAGCTACCGTATAATTCTATATCTGTGAAACCTGCATCTGAAAGCATTGATAGTAAATCACCACTTTTAAGTATTAAAAGTGGTACAGAATTTTCATAAATTTCTTTGCCACCTTTTAAAACTAATTTAGTGTTAAAGTCTACTTTATTATTCTCTGGTCTATGCATATAATGTCTAATAAATTCTAAAGGAACTTCAGAATTTTGTATTGTAGGTAATTCTGTGACTCCAAATTTAACTATTCTATCATAATTAACAATTTGAATAATTAATTCTCCATCATTTTCCAGCATTGAATAGATATCTTTTATTAATCTAAATATTTTGTCTTTATCATCTAAATGTACTATAGAATTTCCTACACAAAATATAGAATTATATTTGTTCTCCTTAAATATTTCATTTATTTTAGTCATATCCCCACTTACAAAATTAACTTTATTTTCTTCATTGAT
The DNA here is from genome assembly GCF_002455975.1 of Clostridium sp. UBA6640. Taxonomy (GTDB): domain Bacteria; phylum Bacillota; class Clostridia; order Clostridiales; family Clostridiaceae; genus Clostridium_J. Next base: position 2,894 of record NZ_DKLM01000138.1, on the reverse strand, counting down.
ATTTTTACAAATAGCTTTTTCAACCATATTTTTCTCTAGATCTATTCCATCCACGTTAAATCCCATTTTAGAAAGCGCAATGGAATAATCTCCTGAGCCACAAGCTAAATCTAATATTCTATCGCCTTCTTTTAGGTCTTCACTAATAAATTTTAAGGTGTTTTTATTTAATGGAAACACATATTCATACACTTTACTTAACTCTCCATAAAATGACATTTCGGCCACTCTCCTTTTTATTACAATAATAACAGTATTTTTATATTTTTTACTTGTACATTATGTATATTTTTATTTTAATTGGATAATTTAATAATATAGTATTTACAAACATATTATCAAATATTTTTACAAAAATTTGCGAAATAATAACACATATGTTTACCAATATTGATAATATGTACTATAAGTATTTTTAAAAAGTATTTTTAAATATTTATAAAATTTTTATATGCTAATAGGAGGAGAAAAATGAAGTCAACAGGTATAGTTAGAAGAGTAGATGAATTAGGTAGAATAGTAATACCTATAGAATTGAGAAGAACTTTAGATATTGAGATTAAAGATGCATTAGAAATATATGTAGATAAGGATCAAATTATCTTAAAAAAATATGAACCAGCTTGTATTTTCTGCGGAAATGCTAGAGACATTACAAATTATAAAGGAAAAAATATATGTAATGAATGTCTTGAAGAATTAAGTAAGGAAAAATAATATTATCTTTACAATTAGAAAAAGTATTTCAACCCATTAATTGGGTTTTAATATAAAATGAGGGTTGCCTATTTTTAGGTAATCCTTGTTTTAATTTTCAGTATAAATAAAAATTAGTAACGAATTATATGAATAATACATAATATATACTATCCTATACAATATATGTAACACAGGGGGGTATAAAATGAGAGACTGTTCATTAATACTAATACTATTACTATTCTTTTGCTGCTGTCCATTCTTCGGCATATGGTGGTGGTGGATAATTATAATAATTTTATTGTTTGACTTTGATGAGGACTGTGACTGTAGAAGACGTCGTGACCATTGTTGTTTTTAATATAAAAAGAAGGGTGAAGTTCACTCTTCTTTTTCATTTATAATCCCATCTCCATGAAGAAAAATAATTAACTCCATTTCTTCATTTTTTTCATTTTGTTTTTTTAGACATAATCAAAGTAGATGATAAATGCTCTTTTGAAGTTTTATGATTATTTGCTTTCCCATCATATTGTAGCTATTTTACCAAAAGAAAATAATTCCTAAAGTCAATAAAATATCCAATAAATTGTAAATTGATATTTTTATTTTATTCATTTAACGCTTTTCCCATTCCATAAAATACCAACATGGTTCACGAAAAAGTATCCATTTCCAGAAACTATTTTTTTTATTTTTAATTTGGAATCCTTCTTTTGTATAAAGATGAATGGCATTCTTATTTTTAGTAGAAACACATAAAGTTAATTTTCCTCCTTGTTCAATAAAATCTTGTGCCCAATTTATAAGCACTTTTCCTATACCCTTTCCACGATAATTTTTATCTACTGCAATATGATCAATATACCATTCCCCTTTTTTTACAGAATGCTCTAAGGCTAACAGTCCAACAATAAGCTTAATCACATTTTTCCATCCATACTGTTTAGATAAGGATACGTAATTAAACTTTAATCCTTTTTCTTTTTTATTTGCCCTTTTCTTTATTAACATGGTAGCACAAATATGATGGTTATCTTTAATCACTACTTGTTTTGCATTATGTGAATCGTACGGAATCTTCCAAAAATGATTTATCAGAGAGATATAGTTAATTTCATCAAGATTAACAAGTGAAGCAAATTTTGATTGAAAAGCATTTACAACTAAAGATTTAATCTTCTCATCTTGATAAATATTACAGTATTCTACCTCCATATAATCCATGTTTACACATCCCCTAACTGTACTTTTATTTGCATTTCATAAACAAGAGCTTCTGCATGAAAGATAGATGAGTAGGATTTCTCAATTAGAATTACAGGCTTATGATAAGTGAAGGCAGAATTCTTAATATAACACTCTACGTGATCTAAAGCTTTTTCTATATCTTCTTTTTCATATACAAGAAAATTCCTACATAAATATTCTCCCTCTTCCAAATTTATAATTTCTTTATTTTCACTTTCAACATACACATCTAACTCTTTCTCCACATATAAATAAATTAAATCACTGCTAAAGAATGAAGAAAATTCCTTCGATTTTCTTTTTAATTTATTTAAATCTATATCTTTTGATTCGTCTAATATATCTTTTTTGTGAAGATAGCGTTTAGGAAAATATTGAATCTGAAAGTTATTCATATTATCCTTTAAATTCTGTTGATTAGTTAGTATTTGCTGGGTTTTCTCTTTTACAAGAGTTAGCTCCTCTATTTGTTTCTGTATTTTTTGTAATGATTCTTCTAAAAGTAATTCAAATTGTTTTGGCGTATAATCATTGTTCGCTTCATAAATCTTCTGAACAGGTATTTGCAAACTTCTTAAGAGTAGTATTTGTGAAAGCTGGTATATTTCATTGATTCCATACATTCTGTAACCGTTATTGTCAATATAAGCAGGCGAAAATACCTCTTTTTTTTCAAAATATCGAAGTTGGTGAGCAGATACTTCCATTAGCTTAGCTAATTCACTAATTTTTAGATAATTTTCCATGATTATTATCCTTTCTTGTGTAGTAAATTTATTATATACCTTAGGCCAATGCTAAGGTCAATAGAAATCACAGTAACACTTTTTCTAATTATGAAGAAATAATTAATATGCAGAAATATTTATACTTAAAGATAATGAATAAAAATCTTATATATATTTATTTTAAGCATAAAAAACAACGTAGTATGTCATCATACT
>NZ_DKLM01000036.1 GCF_002455975.1 Clostridium sp. UBA6640 | reverse complement strand
AATTGATTATTTCTTGAAGTTACAAGGTAACTTTTCATGAATAATTAGCAATTACATTGCTAGTCAAAATATGTTTTAGGACATTATTTTTCTGAAAAAAATTTTCTTCCTTATATATCATTTTGGGGATTTGAATATGGTGATATATTGGAAGTATATTTAAAAAATTTAAGGAAAATATATAATTATGATATAAATTATTTATTTCCTGCTCATAGATTTATAATAAAAGATCATAAAATAAGAATAAATGAATTAATTAGCCATCATGAAAACTGTCTTAATGAGGTGATGGATATAATAAAAGAAGAAAAGAAAACCGTTAGGGATACTGCAACATCCATGCATTGGGAATTGAGATACGATAAGTGGGGATATTTTCCTAATCCTCAAAATTGGTTTGCTTTAGGAGAGGCTATGTCACATTTAGAACATCTTTTATACATGGGAAAGTTGAAAGAACAGAAGAAAATGGAGTTTTATACTATAAGGTTAAGTAGAATAAAAACCTATTATCTTTAATGATAGTAGGTTTTTATAATCTAAACTCATCATGGTATTAAAAAAAATATATTCAAAATTTTCATAATTTTTTAAAAATATATACACTAAAAATTAACTTATAAAAGGTATAATGAATTCAGTATATGGAATAAAATTGAATAATATGAAATTTTATTCAGATGGAGGGGTATCATGCTAAAATCAAGAAAAAAAATTATTATTATCTGCATAACTGCCAGTATGATGATGAGTTCAACGATTAATACTTTTGCAATAGTTAATAAAAATAGTGTAAATGCAAATGAAAAACAATCAGTAATGTATTCTGAGTCTAAGAGTAATACAGTAAATCCTCAGAGTGAAAAAAAGATTGATGACAAGTATAAATGGAATTTGGGGGATATTTATAAAGATGTACAAGCGTGGGAAAAGGATATTGAAAAGGTAAGAAAAGAATGTTTCCCTAAATATAAAGACTATGAAGGAAAATTAAAAGATCCCGATAAGCTGCTTGAATTTTTAAAGATGGATGAAGAAGTATCAATTATTCTAAGTAAAGTATATTGGTATGCTGGATTTAGAGGAGACCTAAATCAAGGAGATAATGAGGCTACTGAGCTAAATGCTAAAGCAGAAAGCTTTATTGCAGAATATGATCAACTTGTAACTTTCTTTACACCAGAATTATTATCACAAGATGAGGAAGCGTTAAAGAATCTTGTTAAAAATCCAAAACTAAAAAATTATGCTCATTTTATAGAATCTTTAATAAGACAAAAAGAACATAACCTTTCAAAGGAAGAAGAGGATATATTAGCAAATGCATCAGAATTCACAGGTAGTCCACAAGAGATTTTTAACAAATTGAGAATGGCAGATATGAAAAAAGCAATTATAAAAGATAAAAATGGAAAAGATATAGAATTAACTTCAGGAGTATATTCAAATATACTTGATGGAAAAGATAGAGATTTAAGAAAAAGGGCATTTGAAGCTAATGGTAAAGTAACAGAGGAGCTTCAAAATACATTTGCATCTATTTATCTAGCTTCTGTAAAAAAAGATATTTTCTTAGCTAAATCTAGAAAGTATGATTCTACTCTTGAAGCATCTCTTGCTAAGGATAATATTCCAAGAGAAGTTTATGATAATTTAGTTACAGCTGTTAACAATAATATGGAACCACTTCATAAGTATATAGAGCTGAAAAGAAAAGTTAATAAACTTGACAAGATACATGCTTATGATTTATATGTGCCACTTGTTGAAAATTATAAATTAACAATACCTTATGAAGATGCTAAGAAGATGGTATTAGAGGGAGTAAAACCTCTTGGAGAAGAATATTCATCTATAATTAAGGAAGGTTTTGATAATAGATGGTTAGATGTTTATGAATCAAAAGGTAAAAGAACAGGTGGGTATAATCTAGGTCTTTATGGTGTTCATCCATTTATACTTTTAAATTATACTGACTCTTTAGATGACATGTTAACGGTAGGTCATGAAATGGGTCATGCGGTAAACTCTGTATATGCTGGGAAAGCTCAATCATATATGAATGCTCATACACCTATATTCAATGCTGAAGTAGCTTCAACAGCTAATGAATTGATGATAATTAAAAATATGATAAAAAATGCTAAGAATGATGATGAAAAACTATATTTATTAAATCAGTTAATTGAGAATATAAAAGGTACAGTATATACTCAAGTAATGTTTGCAGAATTTGAAAAGACAGTACATGAAAAATTAGAAGCAGGAGAGCCATTATCAGCTAAGTCTCTAAGACAAATATATGGTGACTTAATAAAAAAATACTATGGTGATAGTTTTGCTCCAGACGAATTAGGAACTGTAGGATGGGCAAAAATAACACATTTCTATAATAATTTCTATGTTTACAAATATGCTACTTCTATGGCAGCTTCTAATGAAATAGTTAAAAATATATTAGATGGAAAAGATAAGAACGCAGTTAATAATTATATGGAATTCTTAAAAACTGGTTCTTCAGAATATCCTGTTGATGCACTAAAGAAAGCAGGAGTTGATCCAACAAAAACAACTTCAATAGATAATTTATTAGCTGAGTTTGGACAGTATATAGACGAAATGGAAACTATTCTTAAAAAGCAAGGAAAAATAAAATAATTAAGATAATATATTAGCATAATAATAATAAAGTTATAAAACCTCTATGGAGCAATAAATAAAAGTTCCTAGAGGTTTTTTGTTTTGTTTTAGGGGACGGTTCATTATATTTGCATTTGTATAAGATAAGCTATCATCAAATTGTAATGAACCGACCCTTATACACGCCAATTTAAAAAGATGGATGGGTAGGTTTAATTGTGTTGAAACCAAGTATATCAGTAACTATCTTAAATGGTTCAAATGGATAAATACATTTAGCAAAGAAAAAGAAATTGTAAGGACTAAAACTTGATAGTTCATAGTAGACTACCACATAGTTACACTATGGTAAGGGAATTTAAGACAAAGTAACCTATATTTGTATAAACGTCATTTAATTTATATTGTTACTGAAATTATATTCTGATTTTTATGTATAATAAGATATAAAGTAAAGAACAATGGTATTATGTAGCGAAAGACTAAATAATATTTTAACGTAAAAATTTATGATATAATTAGGCGAAAATATGATGATAATCCAAAGCATTAAAATTAAAATTTAGATAGGTGGAATTAAGATGTCAAATAAAATAAAAGTATACTATCAACATGATGAAGAGGAAGATAATGAGCAATTCCTAAGGAACTTTGAATATAAAGGAGAAGAAATATTCGTCTGTGATACTTGTGAAACTGAAATATCAGAAGAGGAATATAAGCGTAATGATGGCATATGTGATGAGTGTAACACTGATATATATGAGTCTTAGTTACTTTACATTCCAAATAAATTACCTATTAAAAACATTTAAGAGCAGTCCATTGGACTGCTCTTAGCTTATACATAACATTAAAATAATATGCAAGTGCTACTGTACCTAAGCACATCTTAGCATTATGCCAATTAGCATGTTAAGGGACGGTTCATTATATTTGTATAAGATAAGCTATCATCAAATTGTAATGAACCGTCCCTTAAGTGTTGGAAAGACATTTTATGTTTTTTACATTGTTGATAAATATATTTTGATAAGAAGTTTTTCAAATTTTTATTTTTTCTTAACCTTAAATCAAGGCCAAACGTTATAATAGCGTATTTTAATTACATTAATATTTATATATTAGTGAGTTTATACTTGTCCATAAAAAGATGAAATTTTTCATATAATATAAGAAATATGTAAGAGATTAAAAATTATTACCACATAAATAAATATATTTATACACATAATAAAGGAGGAAGAGGTTTATATAAACCATCTTTTAAAGGATAAATTCTAAGAAGAGGAGAGATGAAATTATGAAAAATAAACCAGATGATAGAAGAGATAATGTAGATAGAATTCAATATAACATTAGTAATACTATTGAAAACATTCATCGTGCAGATGAAATGATTGAAGAAACAGATGATGAAAATACGAAAAAAGCATTAAGTGAAAAAAATCAAAGAAGAGAGTCAGCTCTTGATTCTATGAGAGAAGAAATTAAGGATGAAGCAATGGATAAACAAAACGGATATAAATAAAAATATTATATATAGAACGAGTACAAATTTAATATATCTAAAATAGAAAATTGTGAAAGTACAAGTATCACTTTTTAGTGATACTTGTACTTTTTTGAATTGCAATGAACCGTCCCTTATATTTAAACTATATCAAAATCCTTTACTAGGCTTGTAATTCTCCATTTTCCATCTTCTTTTGAAACTTCAAGGGTAGCATTCCAAATGTAGATATCTTTAACAGAGGTTGTAGCTTCAAAAACTATTTTATATCTAAATTTAGAAGGTGAGATTTCCTCTTTTTCTATTTTATAATCTTGAACCCATGGACTTGAAAATCCAGTTACCCATGAACCGCGATCTTCTATTAGTTTTTTAAATTCATTTTTAAGAACTTTACTATAAGCAGCATATTGAAATACTCCATTTCTGTCCTTTATACCTTTTGCCCAAAGTTCAGCTATTTTATCCGAAGTTTTAGGATCATATAAATCTGCAAATTCTGCAAACATTTCACATCTAGCTTTTAACTCAACTTTGTTTGTATCATATAGCATTAGCTTATTTTTTTCTTTGTCATAGAAAGTATTAATATTAAAGTCTCTCATTAATGCACTATCCTTAATATAAATTTTATCATCTTTAATTAAGTAATCTCCATTATTAGGTACTTCCTTATTGTTAACTAATACTGTAAAAGATGATTTGGCATAAATTATACTAGTAATAAAGAATGTTAGAAATAATGTAATAAATAATATCTTTTTATTCATTTGATTTCTCCTCAATAAAATAATCTTTAAATCTATTTTGTGTATTAAGATAGAAATATATAAATTTATTTTATGTTTTCAATAGAGTAACAGATTAAATAAGAAATTTGAATTGCTAAATAATTAGTTCATGAAGATGCATCAGAAGTAAAATGGTAGATTAAATATTAAAAATATTATGAAAATAATGCTATAATTTAAATACTATGTAAATGTTAAGTAAAAACTTAGTAAGAAATCTATAGCTAAGGAACGGTTCATAAAAATAGTTAATTTAGAATTAAATATATAGGAGATTTTATTAATATGAATGATGTATTTGTATGTAAAGGACCGGAAGAATTTATTCCAGGTTTAGAATTGAATAAAGGCTTTTATTTTGATATAGTAAAGCCTTTACTTGATAAAAAATTTTCAAATGTAAAATATTCAGCGGCTCTAATGGGTCATTGTTCAGATGTATTAGGTTTTGATGATTATAAGTCAACAGATCATGTCTGGGGACCAAGATTACAGATATTTTTAGAAGAAAATAATTTTAATGAAATAAAGAGAGAATTGGATGATTTTTTTAAATATAATTTGCCCTCTCAATACAGAGGATTTCCTACAAATTATAAAGCTATTGAAGGATGGTTTAATAATGCATACATGCAGTTTAAAGAAAGCTATCCTATAAATCATTTTATTGAAATAGAAACAGTTAGTAATTTTTTTAATAGAGATATTTCAGTAGATATCCACTCCAAAGTTGAATTTGAGCAATGGATGGCGTTTCCACCTCAGAATTTGCTTGAGTTAACAAGTGGTGAAGTTTTTCATGATGGAATTGGGGAATTAACTAAAGTAAGAAATCTTTTAAGTTTTTTCCCTAATGAGGTTTTGCTTTTACGTATATTCTTTTTATGGAAATCTATCAATGAAGAACAGGCTTTTATAGGCAGATGCAGAGAGAACAATGATGCTATAGGAGAAAATATTATAACTAATAGAATTTTAAATAAACTAATTAAGTTATGCTTTTATTATGAGAAAAAATATTATCCGTATAGTAAATGGCTTGGTACAGCTTTTAAAAAGTTAGAAATATCGAAGAGAGTTATGCCATTTATAGACAATGCAATGCATGCTACTTCAATTAAAAAAAGAGAAAGAGCCTTAATTGATTTATATATTGAAATAATAAATAAGCATAATTCAATCAAATTGACAGAATATGTTGAACCTAAAATAATAAATTATTACAATAGGGGATATTTAGGTTTTGATTCAGAAAGAGTATTAGAAAAAATAAGTAAGAAAATTAATTGGGATAAAATTAGAGATGTAGAGCTATTATCCAAAGTAGAATTATTTGATGACTCTTATTTTGGATGTAATTATTTAGTAAATAAAAAAATTGTAGAAGAATCATTAGCTTGATAATAAAAATGATGAAAATTAAATTATAGCTGATTAATCAATATTTTAAGTAGTTACATAAAGGAACAATAATATTTAAGTGACGGTTCATTAAAATATATTATCATCAAATTTTAATGAACCGTCACTTTCTTAAAAGTTAAAATTTAAAGTGCAATTTGAAAATAAGTATAGTTATGAACACAATAAAGTCTCCAACATAATAAATGATGGAGACTACTTGGATATATAATTTTCAAAATGTTTTATTGTTTTAAATCATAACTCGTATCTTTAACTTTTACAGGAATTTTGAATTTTTTTGGTGTACAATTTTTTGCCAGTAAAGTTACCTCTATATTTGCATCAGGATGAACTAAAGAGTTTGCAAAAGAAAATTTAAATTTTATTGGAATGTCTTTATAAAGAGGTCCATCATTCTCAATAAATTTTATCTCGTTCCATAAACCTAATCCATGGATATTAGAAACACCCATCCATTTAGGATGTCCAGGTGTGAATTCTATGGCCATATGGTTAAATTCTAAATTTAAAACAACATCTTCCGCAGGATCTATGCCTATATTCTCTATTTCAAATAGAGCTTCAGTTAAAGGTCGTGTAGTATTTATTATAAAAGCACCGTCTTGTAATTCACTTTTTGTATCACTTGCTAATAAAATTTCTCCCTTTTCGTCTTCAAAATAGCTGCTTTTGTCAAATTCTTTAGAACCATATACTACATATTTTAATTTAAGATTAGGCTTTTTCTTAGCATCATTATATATATTATCAATATCTACATTAACAAAATTAAAGTTTGGATTAATTTTAATTTTGTCATAAGCTTCAATTACGCTAGAAAACTCATTATTGTTATATTTGTCTACTAGAAATATACAATTCTCTGCAAGTTCTTTTAAAGCTATTGCATCTGTATTTTGACTATCCTTATTTAATACTTCATTAAATTTAATTAAGGCATTATTATAATTTTTTTCTTTTAATGAGGTTATTCCTTCATCTTTTATTTTATTGGTACCAATGGAACACCCTAAAAAAGTAATTGTGTAAACCAGTATAATGCTTAAGTAAAATAATTTTTTTCTCAATGTTTATCCCCCTTATGTACTTTTGTACTATAAAATTTTAATTTCTAATTTATATTTACTATAATTAACACTAATATCTAAAATATAACATAATTGGACAAATTATTCAATGAAGCTTATAATAGTTATTGTTAATTTAGTATTTAATAATGAAGCTTTTTATAATTATAGAAAGGAACAATAAAATGAATATTTTAATTTTAGGGGCAAGTGGATTTTTAGGTGGACATATTTATAAAAAAATGAAATCTCAATTAGATTTTAATGTACTGGGAACTTGTTATGGATCAAACAATTGTAGCGAGTTAATAAAATTTGATGTAACTAATGAGGAAGAAGTTAGAGCTATAATATATAAGTTCAAACCAGATATTGTTTTATGGAGCTTAATAAGTAGAGAAAGTGAAAAATATTTAATAGAAATGGGTCTAAATAATATCTTAAAATACTTATCGCATAAGCAGAAGTTAATTTTTATGTCAACAAATGCTGTCTTTAATGGAAAAAGTGATTATAGTGAAGAAGATAGCCCTAAATATAAAAATAGTAATGAGTTATTGGCATTATATTCAAATGCAAAAATAGATGGTGAGAAAATAGTTAAGAGGCATGGCAATTATATTATCATAAGACCAGGTGCTATTTATGGACAAGATATAAATGGAAAGTGGGATAAACGGATATCTGATTTAATTAATAAATTAGAAGAAAAACAAGAGGTTGTAAGAACAGAAAATTTATATAATACTTTTGTAAAAGTAGATGAGTTAGCAGAAGCTATACTAGAATTGATAAAATGTGATTATAAAGGAATTATTCATTTAGGGCCAGAAAAGAAGGAAAGTTATTATAATTATTATAGAAAAATGGCAGCATATTTAAATTTAGATGTTAATTTAATTAAAAGTGATTTTATTGATGAAGAGTATGCTGCTAAAAATAATCGCTCATTAGATTTATCACTAAACACATCTAAGTGTAGAGAACTGTTAGGAAATGTATTCAGCAACGTATAGGGACGGTTCATTACTTTTTACAAATTACAAATTAAGAAATTAAAAAATTTTAATGAACCGTCCCTGATACTTGGAAGCATAAAGATTTGCTATTTTAGAGTTAGAATATAAATTGAATGATGTAATGTTATTTTCCATTAATATATTATATAATAAATTGATTTATTTTTACTTATTTGTTATAATATACCATATAAAAATATAGGAGGTACTATAAGAATGACAGTCACTAATTGCTAATTAATTTTCAAAACTGAAAATTGATTAAAAGAAGTTTTAAAACGCCTAGCCCATTAGGTTTTTTTGTGTACTTCTTTTATAGTTAGCAATTAGAAGGCATAAATCTTATAGAACTAAAATTGTAATTTTTAATTTTGTATTTAAATTAATTTACGGATTTTTTAGGCTACAAGAAAGCTACGCTTTTTTGTAGCCTTTTTCTATATTCAATAACCCAATGGAATAGGCCTTAAAAATTATTTTTAAGGAGGATTTATCAATGGAGGAAAAGGGAGTTTTTGCAACAGTGGAGGATATTGTTAGTGCAACAGAATTAATTTATGAAAATGAAAAACTAAACATTTTATCTTATAAAGTATTCAATATATGGAATATAATATCTTTAGTTAATTTCGGATGTATTAAGAATACAGATAAGGTACTAATTACTTGTTCAGAAGTAGATACAATTATATGGACAGTATCATATATTTATAAACCACAAAAGCTAATATCAAATAAGATAAATCAAGCTGAAAAGAATAGTAAGGTTGAATTACTTTATAATGAAAAATGGAAAAATATTAGTGGGCTATTAACAGGATGCTTACACACACAACCTATTTTTTCAAATGAAAATATAGATAATATAGAGTATAAAAATGAGAGGTTTAATGTTTTTGTTGCAGGATTTATTAATACAAATGAAAAAATGATAGAAATACCTATAAGTAGATTTTATATTAAAATAGGAATTGAATATGAGATATTTGAAAAGTTATTAATTAGATCTAAAGATTTATTAGAAACAGGGGGAGTATTATTAATACTTTCTACACCAGCATGGGTATTAAAGGCTTGGACTTTAATACATGAATTTGGATTACAATTAGAATATGAAAATTATAGGCTGTACACTGATAATCATAGAAATGCCAATGTTTTTATATGGCTAAAATTTATTAAAAAAGAAAAAGATTTTAACGTAGATTTACAGAAAAGAAATGTACTATCCTTAATGAAGGATAATGGGATAGACAGACTCTTTGCACATAGAAATAATTTAAGATTTCCTTATGTAGAATTATCCTATAATAATTCTGAATCTTATGTCAAATTAAATCAAAATTTAGAATATATGCAGTATTTTTTCTCAAATGAAACTACGTTAAATTTAGCAGAATTATGTGAAGGCTATACTGCTTGCTTAGTTACTCCTTCAATAGCTCAATATGCATATAAAATTAATAAAAATGTAGTGCTATTTGAACGGGATAATAGATTTAGAGAGAATAAAGGTCTTAAGTTTGTCAAATATGATTTAAATACTGGCTTAACAAAATTTATACAAAATAAATATAGAAAAAAATTTGATAGGGTTATATGTGACCCTCCGTTTAATATTAATTTAAATACTTTAGCAAAGGATATTGCTGAACTATTAAAGGAGAGTAATAATAGTGTTGTATATATTATTTTCCCTGATAGCAGAAAAATTAGCTTAGTTAATGCTATGAAAACTGAAAGCTTATTATTGAGTGAGGAAAATATAAACATAAATATAGAATATGCGAAACCGCCTAAAATAGTTAGAATTTATGGCAAACAAGCAATTCAATTATATAAGTTTACTTATAATAAGCAATAAATATATATAATAGTGCAGTAATAGGCTTAAATATTAGAAATGCATTATATAAGTATTGAGGTGAAAGTTATGGCAAAAATGATTCAGGCAAAGACTCTTCTTTCAACTATTAAAGAGGATAAACTATTTGGGCTTAAATACAATATGAATCTTTATAGAGGCTGTCAGCATGGATGTATTTACTGTGATTCTACAAGTAGTTGTTATGGTATTAAAAACTTCTCAGAAATACATATGAAAGAAAATGCTCTAGAGCTGCTTGAAGGTGAGCTGAGAAAGAAGAAGGTTAAAGGTACAATTGGTACAGGAAGCATGAATGATCCTTATATGCCTATAGAGAAGAAACTTTTCCTTACTAGAAGAGCTTTGGAGATTATAAATATTTATGGTTTTCCAGTGCATATCCTAACTAAAAGTAATCTAGTGGAAAGAGATATAGATATTTTAAAGAAAATAAACAAGGTCTATTGTGCAGTTTCAATTACCATAACTACTGCAGAAGATAATCTATCAACATTAATTGAATCAGGTGCACCTAAGTCTTCTGACAGGTTTAAAACTATAAAAAAGCTTTCAGAAGAAGGGATTTATACAGGAATATTAATGATGCCAATACTTCCTTTTATAAATGATACTGAAGAAAATATAAGACAAATAGTTAAAAAGGGAAAAGCAGCAGGTGCTAAATATATTTTACCTTTTATGGGGATGACATTAAGAGAAGGACAAAGAGAATATTATTATAGAGAATTAGATAAACATTTTCCTACTATGAAAGAAAAATATATTAGAAATTATGGATATGAATATAATTGCTCATCTCCCAATTCAAAAAAATTATATAATATTTTTTATGAATTATGCAAAAAAGAAGGTATAGCTACAAATATGAATTTTTATAAGGCTAGTGAATATGAACAATTGCGATTGTGGTAATAAGGGGATATTTTTAGAGTATATATAGAATAAGCAGTAATGCATTTATAGGTAAATATAAAGTTTTTATGTTTATATAAATTTTGAAAAAATGTAATTAAATGTTGAGTTGTTAATTTTTATATGTTACAATATTTTAAATTATAGGAGTGTATCTAGGGTTCCGATGCTGATAGGATACTATTTTGCATGACTGGACCAAGCGGTACAGGAATTATTTCTACACTTTTGGGATAAAAGCCCAGAGGATGAGTCTCTATAAGACTTATTCTTTGGGCTTTTTTTTATTAGAATAATTTAAATAAAGGGGGAGGCTTTATGACGGTAATAAGCGTTAATAATTTATGCAAATCATTCAAAATCAAAACAAAAGAACCAGGATTTAAAGGAAGTATTAAATCTATGATTTCACCTAGGTATAAAGAGATAGAGGCAGTTAGAGATGTATCTTTTAATGTAGAAAAAGGAGAAATCTTAGCTTTTATTGGGCCTAATGGAGCAGGAAAATCAACTACAATAAAAATGCTTACAGGAATACTTTATCCAACGGAAGGGAATATGGAAATATTAGGACTAAATCCTTCCACTGAGAGAAAGAAGTTATCTTATAAAATAGGTACTGTATTTGGCCAAAAGTCGCAGCTATGGTTTCATCTACCTCCTATAGATAGCTTTAATCTCTTAGGAAAAATTTATGATATGGAGGAAGTAAGTCTTAAGAAAAGGATAAACTTTTTAAAAGAAATTTTTCAGATAGAGGAACTTATGGATATACCTGTTAGAAAGCTATCTCTTGGTCAAAGAATACGGTGTGAGATAGCAGCGTCTTTAATTCATAATCCGGAGGTAATATTTTTAGATGAACCTACTATAGGTCTAGATGTTATAGTTAAACAAAATATTAGAGATCTTATTTTAAGGATAAATAGAGAAGAAAAAAGAACTATATTTTTAACTTCACATGATGCAGGAGACATAGAACAACTCTGTAAAAGAGCTATAGTAATAAATCATGGTCAATTGGTTTTAGATGAATCCATTAAAAACCTTAAATATAATTATCTCAATAAAAAAATTATAGAGGTAAAGTTTAAAGAAGAAGTTCATATAGATAAAAACAAATTTAAGGTTTTAAAAAGTAATGGCTATGGAGTAAAGATAGAGATAGACACTTTGAAAGAAAATATAGAAGAAGTTTTAACGGAAATTATAAAGTACGGAAGTATTTTAGATATAAATATTCTAGAACCACCTATGGAAGAAATTATATCTCATATATATAGTGAAAGTAAGGTAGGTGGTTGTAGTGAGTAAACTCAATAAATATATTCATATATTTAAGATAAGTCTTACCAATAATTTAGTGTATTTTTGGAACTTTATAATTAAAAATTTATTCTTTGTTTTTATAATATATATATTTTTAATGCTGTGGGGAAATATTTATGGACAAAAGGGAGATATAATATCAGGCCTAACTTTAAATAAAATTATATGGTATTTAATAGTTACAGAAACCATAACCTTATCTCGATCAAATTTCCATATCCAAATTAGTGACGATGTAAAAAGTGGGGCTATAGCTTATGGAATAAATAAACCTTATAACTATGTATTATATTGTTTTTTCAACTCACTAGGTGAAATAGCAGTAAAGTTAAGCTGTAATTTGATTTTAGGAATAATTATTGGTATATGTTTTGTAGGATTTCTAGAGGGCTTCAATATAGTATATTTACCATTAATACTACTTTCTATTTTAATAGGATCAACCATCAATTTTTTCATATATATTATTTTAGCACTAACTTCCTTTTGGATTGAGGAGAATAAGCCATTTTTTTGGATATACTCAAAGCTTACATTTACCTTAGGAGGAATGTTAGTGCCACTTGATTTATTTCCTAACTGGCTTAAAAATATATCAAATTATTTACCTTTTGCTTATGTGACATATGTGCCTGGAAAGCTAGCAGTAGATTTTTCACTTAAAAGATTCTATGAGGGCTTTGGAATACAGGTTTTATATTTAACTATATTTGTAATACTAGCTTTAGTTATATATAGAAAGGGGGCAGAGAAATTAAATGTTAATGGAGGTTAAAAATATCATAAAACTAATAAGAGCATATTTTAAATTTAACTTATCTTCAGCTATGGAGTATAAAGTAAGTTTTATCATACAGGTGTTAGGTATGATAATAAATAATGCCTCATTTATATTTTTCTGGTGGATATTATTTCATAATGTAGGTACTATAGGGGGATATGGTTTTAGTGATACATTAATGCTTTTTGCTATTATGTCCACATCTTTTGGAATAGCTTTTGTTTTATTTGGGAATATTGGAGAACTTACAAAAATGATTGTAAATGGAGAGCTAGATTCATATTTGATTCAGCCCAAGGATACTTTGATGAATATACTATGCTCTAAAAGTGTAATATCAGCTTTTGGTGACATTATTTATGGAATAATTCTATTTGTATTTGTAGGTAATTTTAATTTAATTAACATAGCTTTATTCTTATTTTTTTCTTGTATTTCAGCTATTATACTTTCAAGTGTTATAGTTGTTGTAAATTCTTTAAGTTTTTATATAGGCAATGCTGAAGGACTATCAGGACTTATGTTAGAATTTATGGTAAATTTCAGCTCATATCCAAAGGGGATATTTAAAGGTGCTACAAAGTATATAATATATACCATAGTACCAGCAGCCTTCACTGCTCACATACCTATAGCGTTAATAAGAGATTTTAATATATTAGATTTTTCTATATTGATTGGTGTTACAGTTATTTGGGCATTGACTGCATATAAGATATTTTATAAAGGCCTTAAAAAATATGAATCAGGAAACCTAATTATAGCTAAGTTATAATTTATGAAGATTAGAGCAACTCCATAATTAATGTATAATAAAATGAGCAAATTATAATCTATTTTGTCAAATTTTATTTAAAATTGTTATATTGATTAAGTGTATATGATATAATAAGGGTAGATAAAAGGTATCAGGCCTTTACGGTTATTTAATAGTTGTTAGAAGATAGTGGGAGAATTTTGTGAGATGACCCACTATTTTCTTTTGCCTTCAGAATTCCCTTCTATGTCAACAGAAAGTTCAGCTTCTATTTTTCCATTTTGCAAATCTGTATTCATTTTAGTTTTAGTACCTGTTTTAAGCGTTTCATACTTATAAACAAAGCAACCAACAATGGATACTACGCTTATAATAACCAAAGCCAAGGTAATGATTCCAATTATTGCTAAGATTGTATAATCGGTCATCATATCGCCTCCTATGCCCTAAAGGCCCAATACCATCTACCCATATTAAAGCAGCACAGGAAGTTTGAATACTGAAACAACTATAAAATAAATCTCTATTAAACAAGAGGGGACCTGCTTAATTGAGTTTAAATCATTATAACATATTTTGGAATTTAAGTGAACATAATTTTCTAGTGAATTTAAAGCAATTAAAAAAAATTTACAATAAGATAAAAAATCTATAAAATTTCACCTTATTTAAGACAAATATTTTTTATTTTATAGTAAATATAATGAAATTTTTAAGTGAAATAACATGGAATAGGGATAAAAATGTCGGTTTTTTATTTCACAAGAAATTATAAAAATTAACAATAAATAAAAGTAGAAAAATGTGGCTAAAATAACTCTAAATTTTTTAATGAAGACTAAAAAAAGACATAAGTTTTAATTTAATAGTGGTAAACTTACATAGCTTAATTACTAAATTTAGAATTTTAACTGTAGATGAGGATAGTGTTTGTACCTAAAATAAAAACTAGCAATGCAATTGCTAGTTTTTATCTGGTGGACACCGTTTGCCAGATTTACCACCTCTGGGGAACAGTAGTGAAGCCCGTAAGGGTTCCCCTGAGGTGCAGTATAGTTCGGAACAATCCTAGTGATTTTAAACTAATATTATGAAGATAAACAATATAATTAAAATATTAGTTAATGTTGCAGGTATAGTGCCATATCATACTGCACCCCAGGGGCTTCACCAATGGAGAATTCAAAATTGACAATTCAAAATTAAGGTTGAAATTATTTTCTAGCAAAATAATTTCTTTGAATATGTTTCTAACTAGCAATTATATTGCTAGTTATGTGGAGAACATTGTTCAACGTTACAGATAAATAATTGCAAATTTCTCAGTGTTAGCTGAGAAATATCCACAATTGTCAATAGTCCATTGTCAATTTTCAATTGTTGAAGGGGTGGAAGATTAATGCTGAGAAATATCCATAATTGTGAATTTAATTAAGTTAAGCACTGATTATTTTCAGAGATAGATTTAATTTAGAAATGGCACATTTATAATGAACCGTTCCCATAATTATTTATAGTAAGAAAATGATAAAAACACTATCAAAATTTATTGTAATTAAATAAATTGATAGTGCCTTTATTATAAAAGTCTATTAATAAATCTTTTACTAAATATATTTTCAAGCAGTTTCTTAAGAGTTAATTTATTTAATTGACTCTTTAAGGGTATGCCATGCAAGTACCGCACATTTTACTCTTGCAGGCATATTTGAAATGTTTTGAAAGGCTATTGCATCTTCTAATATCTCAAGTTCTTCTTCAGATTTTATTTCTCTTTTTATCATTCCTATGAAAGTTTCTACTAAATTTAATGCCTCTTCTTTTGATTTTCCCTTTATAAGATCAATCATTATGGAAGTAGAAGCTTGGGAGATGGCACATCCACTGCCTGTAAAGGCTGCATCTTCTATAATGTCACCATCAAATTTTAATTCTAGAGAAATTTCATCTCCACAACTTGGGTTGTGACCAAGTTCCTTAGTGTCAGGATTTACTAAATTTCTTTTATTATGAGAGCTTTGATTATGCTCCATTATAAGCTCTGTATATATATCATTAAGATGCATAGCCGAGCCACCTCCTCACATTTTTCAAAGCTTCAATAAATATATCTACTTCTTCAAAGGTATTATAAAAATAAAAACTAGCTCTGGAAGTTGAGTTTACTCCTAAATACTTCATTAAAGGCTGAGCACAATGGTGACCAGCTCTAACTGCAACACCATAACTATCTAAAATTGTAGCTACGTCATGAGGATGAATATCTTTTATTCCAAAGGATATAACCGAACTTCTATCTTTCATAGTTTGGGGACCATAAATAGTTATGAAAGGTAGTTCTTTCATTTTTTCTAATGCATAACTAGTTAATTCTTCTTCTCTCTTTTTTATATTATCAAAGCCTATATTTTCTAAATAATCAATAGCAGCAGCAAGTCCAACTGCTCCTTCAACATTTTGAGTTCCTGCTTCTAACTTGTATGGAAGTTCTGCAAAGGTAGCCCTATCCTCCCAAACATACTCTATCATATCTCCCCCAGATAAAAATGGAGGCATTTTATCTAAAATATGCTCTTTCCCATATAACACTCCAATGCCCATTGGAGCCAGCATTTTATGGCCTGAAAATACCATGAAATCTGCATCTAGATCTTTTACATCTACCTTTATATGAGGTACACTTTGAGATCCATCTAAAATAACTAATGCACCTTTTGAATGAGCATAACTAATAATTTCATCTACAGGATTTATAGTACCTAGTGCATTTGAAATATGGGTTATACCCACAATTTTAGTTTTTTCGGAGATTTTCGATTTAACCTCTTCCATAGAAAGTCTACCCTCATTATCAATATACATATATTTGAGTACTGCACCTTTGGCCTTTGCTACTTGTTGCCAAGGGAGTATATTACTATGATGCTCTGCGATGGATAGAACTATTTCATCACCTTTATTTATAAAATTCATACCATAGGAATAGGCTATTAGATTAAGGGCTTCAGTAGCATTTTTAGTAAATATAATTTCACTGCTTTTTGAAGCATTAATAAAATTTTTTACCTTTACTCTTGAACTTTCATAGGCATCTGTAGCAAAAATGCTTAGAGCATGAGCGCCTCTATGAGGATTTGCATTGTATTTTTCATAATATTTATCTATAGCTTCAATAACTTGTTTTGGTTTATGTGTTGTTGCAGCATTATCTAGATACACTAAAGGCTTTCCATTTACACTTTCTAAAAGTATTGGGAAATCTTTTCTTAATTCTTCAAATTTACCCATTTATAAGCCTCCTTTGAATTTCTGTATCAATTTCTTCTTTTATTTCTTCAATTGGAATTAGATCTAGAATAGGTCTAAAGTTAGCTTCAATTATAAGTTTTTTAGCCTCTTTTTCGCTAAAACCTCTGCTCATTAAGTAATAAAGTTTATTTTCATCAATTTTCCCTGCGCTAGCAGCATGCATTCCTTCTACATCATCTTCATCACAAATTAATAATGGTACAGCATCTGATTTTACAGTAGGATCTAGAAGGGTTACATATTCTTCTTCAGAACCTTTAGATCGAGCAGAGCCTTTTTTAAAGTTAAGAGTTCCTCTAAATATTTTTTTAGAATTATCCATTAATACACCTTTACATGTAATGTTGCTATTTGTTCTCATTGCTTTATGTAGGATTTCATAGCTCAAATCAATAACTCTATTTCCATCTCCAAGGTAGATAGAATTTACATTAGTTTCTCCAGAGGTACCTTTTAACTCTGAAATAAAATTAGTAACACTGAATTTACTGCCTAAGTTAATCTCTATAAAATTAACTTTTGCTCCATATTGACAAATAGCTACATTTGAATCAAAATTATGACTGCCATCATTTAGAGTTTGAATTTTTATTAAGTTAACTTCTGAACCCTTTTTGGCTAAAACTCTTGTAACTCCATTATGAAAAACAACTTCATCACCTTTATATTGAATAATTATAGTTACTTTAGAATTTTCTTCAGCAATAATCAAATTATTATCTATTAAATTATTTTTATCAACTATATGCTCAACTCTAATTGGCTCTTTTTCCTCTCCATTAGCTTTAATAACCATAGAAGAATTATAATTGTTTAAAGCATAATCCTTAACTTCTTTAGATACTCCGTAATTTATGGCTTCAAATCCAAAGTCCTCTAAAAGCTCTTTAGCATTAGGGGTAGTGTCTATGGAAATAGCTTTTGGCGATATTATATTTGCCTTATTGTATTCTCCAACTGTAGGTAGGGAATAAGTATCAATTGAGATATCATTAACTTTAAGCCATCTCCAAGTAATGACTGGAAGTTTATTTAAGTTTTTAAATTTAAGTTTCATTTAATTTTCCCCCTAACCTATTGTTCCTTCAAGCTCAAGCTTGATTAAATTATTCATTTCCACGGCATACTCAAGAGGAAGCTCTTTAGATATCGGTTCAACAAATCCACGAACTATCATTGCTTTAGCTTCCGCTTCACTTATACCTCTACTCATTAGATAGAATATAGCTTCATCACTAATCCTTCCAATTTTAGCCTCATGCCCTAAGTCTACTTCATCATTCATAATATCCATAACTGGAACAGTGTCTGATTTGGATATATTGTCAAGCATTAAAGATTCACAAGAAACTGTTGACTTAGAGTGGTGAGCATTAGGTGATATCTTTACAGCACCTCTATATATAGCTATTCCTCCATCTTTTGAAATGGATTTTGTATTTATATTAGAGGAAGTATATGGAGCTGCATGAACTACCTTAGCACCAGTATCTAGTTCTTGACCTTTACCTGCAAAAGTAATTCCTGTAAATTCACATTTTGCTCTTTCACCTTTTAATACACTCATAGGGTAAAGCATAGAAATCTTTGAACCAAAGGAACCTGATACCCATTCAATAGTTCCATCTTTTTCTACTATTGCTCTTTTAGTATTTAAGTTATACATATTTCTTGACCAGTTTTCAATAGTGCTGTATCTAAGTTTTGCACCTTCTTTTACAAATAGCTCAACACAACCAGCATGAAGATTATTTACTGAATATTTAGGAGCGGAACAACCTTCTATGAAGTGAAGATTAGCACCTTTCTCAACAATTATTAGAGTATGTTCAAATTGTCCTGCGCCTGGTGCATTTAACCTAAAATAAGATTGAAGTGGAATGTCTACATTAACACCTTCTGGAACATAAACAAATGAGCCTCCAGACCATACAGCACCGTGTAGGGCAGCAAATTTATGATCTGATGGGGGAACACATTTCATAAAATATTCTTTAACAATATCTTCATACTCTTTAATAGCAGATTCCATATCAGTGTAAACAACACCTTGTTTTACTAAATCTTCCTTTATACTATGGTAAACTACCTCAGAGTCATATTGTGCTCCAACACCTGCTAGAGAAGCTTTTTCAGCTTCAGGTATTCCTAGAAGATCAAAAGTCAGTTTAATATCTTTTGGCACTTCATCCCAGTTTGCCTTCATATCTGTATCTGGTTTTACATATGTTACAATATTCTCAATATCCAGATCAGAAATATCGGGCCCCCATGTAGGAACATCTAATTGATTATAAATTTCTAAAGATTTTAGTCTAAATTCAGTCATCCATTCTGGTTCATTTTTTTCTAATGAAATAGAACGAATAATATCTTCAGTTAGTCCGCTATCTACTTTGTAGCTATATCTAACTTCATTTTTTATATCATATATACCTCTGTCTACATCTTCAACATAGGTTTTAGTTCTTCTTTCCAAACCATCTCACCACCTATTCTATTTATAAGCCTCATAACCATTTGATTGAATTTCATCTATAAGCTCTGCTCCACCAGTTTTAACAATTTTACCATCAACTAATATGTGAACAAAATCTGGTTTTAGATGCTCTAAAATATTATTGTGGTGAGTTATTATTAGAATAGATCTATCACCATTTACAAGCATTTTAACACCTTCAGATACAACCTTAACAGCATCCACATCTAATCCTGAATCAGTTTCATCAAGAATTGCTAGTTTAGGCTCAAGGATTGCCATTTGTAGAATTTCATTTTTTTTCTTTTCACCACCAGAAAATCCAACATTTAAGTATCTACTTGCATAAGATTCATCCATTTTCAACATTGACATCTTTTCTGTTAACTCTTTTTTAAAGCTCATCATTTTGACAAATTTTCCTGAAACAGCAGCTTTTGAAGTTCTTAAAAAGTTTTCAACGGTAACTCCAGGAATTTCTTCTGGATATTGAAAGGATAGAAATATTCCTTTTTTAGCTTTTTCATCTGGACCAAGGTCATTTATAATTTCCCCTTCAAATTCTATTATCCCTTCAGAGATTTTATATTTTGGATGGCTCATTAATGTGTTAGCAAGGGTAGATTTACCAGCACCATTAGGTCCCATGATTACATGAATCTCACCCTTATTTATCTCTAAGTTTAAGCCTTTTAAAATTTCTTTATCTTCAACTTTACTGTGTAAATTATTTATTTTAAGTAATTTCTCTGACATTTTTATATCTCCTTTAAATCATATCAGAGTTAAATACTCTGAATTAATATATATTTATATCATACTACTTTACTCGGGATTAGTCAAAAGCTTTTTAGCATATTTACTATATAAAGTTACCAATAGAAAATAAAGATTAATAGTTAACAATAAGTAGAAAAAGTTTTATTCATAGAAAGTTCAATACAAAATTTATTACATATTTCAATAAAGTTTTACAAGACTTACTAAATTTATGCTAATATGGAATTATATAAAATAATTTTTTGGAGGAGCTTAATTATGAAAGAAGAAATGCTAAAAAAATATGCTAGATTAGCAGTTAAGACTGGGGTTAATATACAAGAGAACCAAACACTTGTAATAAATTCACCGATAGAGTGTGCTCCTTTTGCTAGAATGGTGACAGAGTGTGCTTATAAGGAAGGGGCAAAAGAAGTTGTAATTCATTGGAATGATGAATTATCAGCAAAGATTAAATACATGAATGCAAGTACAGAAGTCTTAAGCGAGGTGGCACCTTGGCAGCTAGATTCTGTAATGCATTATGCAAAAGAAGGTGCTGCATTTTTAAGTATATCTGCGTCTGATCCAGAGCTTATGAAAGAAGTACCAATTGAAAAATTCTCTACTGCTATTAGAACAAGGCAAATTGCATTTAAAGAATACAGTAAGAGAATAATGAATAATGAAAATCCATGGTCAATAGTTTCAATTCCTACAAAAGCTTGGGCTAGAAAAGTATTTCCAAATGTTTCAGATGACGAGGCAGTTGAAAAACTTTGGGATGCAATATTTAAAATAGTTAGAGTGGATAAAGAAGATCCAGTAGAAGCTTGGAATGAACATAAAAATAATCTTAAGGAAAAAATGGATTTCTTAAATTCAAAGGACTTTAAACATATCTGCTTTAAGAATTCATTAGGAACAGATATAAAAATGGAGCTTCCAGAAAATCATTTTTGGCTTGGTGGAGCAGAGAAAAGTGCTGAGGGAATTGAGTTTATAGCTAATATGCCAACAGAAGAAATATTCTCAGCGCCGAAAAGAGATGGAGTAAATGGTGTTGTATACAGCTCAAAACCATTAAATTACGCTGGTAATCTTATAGAAAACTTCTCTTTAACTTTTGAAGATGGAAAAATAGTAGATTTCAAAGCTGAAAAGGGATATGACGCATTAAAAAAAATAATTGAAACTGATGAAGGATCTCATTATTTAGGTGAAGTTGCACTAGTACCTTTTGATTCACCTATCTCAAATTCAGGAACAATTTTCTTTAACACACTATATGATGAGAATGCCTCCTGCCACTTTGCTATAGGAAGAGCTTATAGCTTATGTATTAAAGGTGGAGACAAGATGACAGATGAAGAATTATTAAAAGCTGGTGCAAATGACTCTTTAACTCACGTAGACTTTATGTTAGGTACAGAAGACTTAGATATAATAGGAACTACTCATGATGGACAATCAGTTCAAATCTTTAAAAATGGAAACTGGGCATTTTAAATATTAATTTATCAATTATATAAAGAATTAAAATAATAAAAGTGGTCAAGATAGAAATAAATTTAGTCATTTCTATCTTGACCTTTTTTTATTTTAAAATGATATAATTTATTTACAGTGGAGTAAAGGAGTGAGATGTGTGAAAGTGAATTTTCAGAGTGTTTATGATAGTATTCAAAGAAAAATTTTAACTGTAAAATGGATTAATAAAGTGAAATTAGATAAAAATATCATAAATTATCATGTTAAATCGGAGTATTTTATAGAGACATTGAAAAAGATGACTTTTAAAAAGGATTATACAGCAAAGTCTGCATTAATATTGTTAAAGCCTTTAATTTTAGAATTGTCACGGAAAGATATATTAGAAAATTCAGATAACAATTTTCTTTTATATTTATATGAATACTCATTATCAAAAGTTTTCCCTGAAGCAGTAAGTATAGAATTAGATCCTAATTTAGATTCTATTTGCAATCTTTACTTTAGAGTTTTTAGAATAATTTCATCCTGTGAAAAACACTGTAATGGAGAAAACTTTATTTCTAAATACCCTATGGAATTTTTAGAAGGTGAAGAATTAAAAACTCTTGAATGTAGTGATGAGTATTTAAAGTTTGTTAAAGCTTTTAATGATTTATATATATATGAAATGATGAAGATAAATGGTGAGATAACAGGATTCAACACATTAGAACATATCTCTGGAGTTCATTATTTGGCTATGTATATTGCAAGGCAGATTAAGAATCAAGGAATTGAAGTGGACTTAGGGAGAGTTTCTGGAAGTGCAGCGGGCCATGATATAGGAAAGTATGGCTGCAGAAAAAATGAAATGAAAAGAGTACCTTATCTTCACTATTATTATTCTGATATTTGGTTTAAAAGACATGGGATTAATTATATAAGAAACATTGCTATTAATCATTCAACTTGGGACTTAGAATTTGAGAATCTTTCTATTGAAAGCCTTATTTTAATATATTCAGATTTTAGAGTGAAAAATAAGGAAATAAATAATAAAAATGAGATGTGCATATTTTCTCTTAAAGAATCTTTTGATGTAATTTTAAGTAAGCTTGATAATGTAGATGAAGTCAAGGAAAAGCGTTATAGAAGAGTTTATTCAAAGCTTAGAGATTTTGAGAAGTTCTTACAATCAATTAATGTTGAAACTGAAGTTAAAGATGTAGATTTAAAGAGTATGAATAAGATGAAAGAGCCTTTATATTCTTTTAATCAGGGGGAGGAAATCGTTGATAATTTAAAATATATGGCTATAAATCATAATATAAATCTTATGTATATTTTAAGAGATGAACAGTCATTAAATACTGTTATAGAAGAAGCAAGAAGTGAAAAAAATTGGAGGAATTTAAGAGAATATATAAGAATATTTGAAGAATACTCCACTTATCTAACTCAAAACCAGAAAATTCAGGCTATAAATTTTTTATATGAAAATCTTGTTCATCCTGAAGATGATATAAGACGACACTCTGCCGAAATTATTGGCAAACTTATTGCTATATTAGATGAAGAATACAGAAAAGAGCTGCCAGAGGGTGTAGCAGATGATTTTTTTAATATTAATAGCAAGAATATATTAAAAAAATATATAGATAAAATATTATTTCCAAGTCATAAAATTATATCAATTCATAGATATTGGATTGGATATAGTTTAAGTACATTAATAAAATCTCTATTTGAAAATTGCGGAGAAAATAAAAAAGAAGAATATAAGGAAGTAATTATAAGCTATTATGAAGCTTCGTATTATAAAAGTTCAGATAATTTATTGTTTTTAATTGAAAGTGCTAATTATATTCCTCTACAAAAAGGGGATAAATTTTTAGATAAACTATATGATTTTATATTTACTATGGTTAAAAAGAGAAATGTTGCATTAAGACTTTCAGCTTTAAGTTTGTGTATTAATTTAATGGAAAAGCTAAAGGATGAATCAGCCTTTTTTACCGATTTAAAAGATTATTTAAACTCTGTTAATAACAAAGCTGGTTGCGCCGCCGAAGTACTATTAAGATATAGAATTTCACAAAGATTAGGCTTAGAAGATTTAAGTTGTAGTTTAAGAGAATATTTACAAGCTCAAAAGGAAAATATACAGGAAATTTATTTAAGTAACTTAAAATCTGCTACTGAATGGAGCTTAAAAAAATATCAAATAGAATTGATTTTAGAATTTGTAAAGAAATATAAAGAAATTAATGCACTACAAGCGGCAATACATTTTTGTAATTTGCTTAAGGTAAGTGCCGTAGAAGAAGTGAGGGTTACTGCAGGATATGCGATTGTTCAAATGATGGACTTTTTATCTTTTTCTGAAAGAAATGAAGTTGCTATAGAACTTTTAAGATCATTGGAAATAGAAGGACATAAAATAACCGAATATATACCAAGGTATCTAGGACAAGTTCTTCTATACATTCCACCAAAGGAACTTGACGAAGTACTTGATGATTTAGCTTCTAAAGTTAAGATAGCAAGACCTTCAGTAAAGACATTAATGTTAAAAACTATAGGGGTAGTTTTAGAATATTATAAATCCTATGGTAAAAGATTCAATGAAGAAGAGATAGTTTTAGAGAAGAGAAAAAGTACACTACTCAGCATTATTTTAAATGGATTTGGTGATTATGTAAATGAAGTTAAAAGAAGTGCTTTTACTATTATTGGAAAAGTTATCTTTGGTTCTAAGATTTTATCTTTGGAAGAAAAAAAGAATTATTTTGATCTTTTAGCTAAAAAAATATTAACTCTCATTATAAATGATGAGAAAGAAGAGCTGTTTTTCCTTTCAAATGCTGCAGGACTTGCTCATATATATAGATTTATTGCTGATTATAATTTTTTTATTGGTAATTTTAATATGGAGATACCGAAAAAAATTGCATTCTTTCCAGGAACTTTTGATCCTTTTTCTCTTAGTCATAAAGAGATTGCAAAGACTATTAGAAATTTGGGCTATGAGGTCTATCTTTCCGTGGATGAATTTTCTTGGTCTAAAAAAACCTTACCTCATTTGTTGAGGAGAAATATTCTTAGCATGTCTATTGCCAGTGAGTTTGGAATATTTATATATCCAGAAAGTGAGCCTATAAATTTATCCAATATAAAAGATCTTCAAAGTCTTAAAAATAATTTTAAAGGTCAAGAAGTTTTTATAGTTGCGGGGGAAGATGTAATTACCAATGCTTCTAGTTATAAATTACCTTATATTGAAGGTTCTATTCACGATTTTTCTCACATAATTATTGAAAGAAATAAAAATAATGCCTTATCAGAATATTTGACGAAAATAAAAGGTAAAGTCCATATTATTAAGCTGCCTAATAAATATACAGATATAAGTTCCACACAAATTAGAAATTATATTGATAGCAGTAAAGATATATCCAGCATTATTGATCCATTAGCAGAGCAGTATATTTATGATAATGGATTTTATCAAAGAGAACCACTGGATAAAGCAACCTTAGATTTAGTATCTCTTGAAACAGAAATAATAGAACATAAGGATGAAGAGATTATAAATTCTTTGTGCAGTATAGCTAATAATGGATTAAGAAAAAAAATTGAAAAACTTTTCTCAAAGCCTTCTGGAAGAATAGTGGTTTTAAAAGACTGTGGAAGTAATGAAATACAAGGCTTTGCATTAATACACTGGGCTCGCTCAAGCATGTTATATGGTGATATAAGTGATATGGAGATAGCTCAGTATATGAGGGAAAAAAGCCAAGGAAGAATAATTTTATTGGATGGATTTTATATTAAAAATCACGAAAAAAATAAAAAGCTTCTTTCTATACTAATAACTGAAACTTTAGCTTTTGCTTGCAGTCATGATTATGAATATGCTCTTTATAGAGAAGGAGAGAAAGATAGTTTATCACTTATAATTAGGGAGACTTTAGCCTTATATGGATTTAAAGAGATTTTTAATTCTGTTCACCTTGTAAATATGAGTTCGCCTTGCATTTTAAATTTTGATATAGAAAATTTAATAAAGGAACCTTTTAGAAGTAATAGCAAAATAAGAGCTGTAATTAATGAATGTAGAATTAAGCTTCAACAAGCTATATGTAATCTTTTCGCTGGAAATCTAGTACTTCCTTTTGATTCTAATATGACTCAACAAGGACTTATAAGAAAGATTTGCAGAGAAAATAAAGTACCAGAATATACAACAAATCCAAGAGTATTAGGAGATGCAATGTGTGTACCTTATGGAGATATATTGGACAGATATATAATTCCAAACACAGTAACTAAATCACTTCATACGGAAAAATATTTCAATCCTAATATGAAATCATTTAAAATTGGTGAATTCCCGCATTATCTTAGCTTAGAAAATCAAATTAAAATGTTAAAATCTTTTAATAGACCAGTTATATTGGTAGATAATCTTCTTCATAAAGGGTATAGAATGAAGGCTATTAGACCAATATTTAAAAAAGAAAAAATTAATATACAAAAAATTATAGTAGCCATATTATCTGGAAGAGGTAAAGATCTTTTAGATTATCAAGGTGGAGAAGTAGATTGTTTATATTTTATTCCAAGATTAAGAGCTTGGTTTAATGAAAGTGCATTATATCCTTTTATAGGCGGTGATGCAGTTTGGAGAGGAGAATTTCAAGATAGAAATCTTCTTCCATCAATTAATCTAATTATGCCTTATACTTCACCTAAATTTATAAGAGGTGCTAAAAATGAGGATTGTTATAACTTGTCTAAGGTGTGTATAGAAAACTCTATAAATATACTTACAGTTTTAGAGGATGAATATCACTCTATAAATGAAAGAAATTTAACACTTTTATCTTTAGGGCAGGTATTTACTATACCAAGATCTGTAGATAGGGGACTAGATATAAATTATGACTTAAATCACAAACCTTCACATTATTTAGAAAATGACCTTGAGAGTTTAAAGAGATTTGAAGATATGTATATATAGGGAGATGGTATGATGAAGTACTATAAATATAAAAACTTACTTTTTATAAGTGAGGAGACTTTATCAAATAAATTTACTAACATAACTGAGGAAGAAGGATTAAATTTAAATACAAGGGCTTATTATCTTGGAAAAAGGCCACTTAATAGCTTTCGAAGTTATTTCAAAGTATCTTCAATAAAGGAATTATATAATGAAGATTTAAATGTGATTATAAAAGAAAAAGAAGACGAAAATAAATTATGTAAAGTGTTAAGAAATCTTTCCTTCATAAATTTAAATGTTGATAATTGGGAGGAAATCATAGAAGGTAAGCAATTTAAAAAATATAGAATAAATATTGTTGGATTAGGTGACGTTGGAGGAACACTTCTTACAGGATTAAGGCTTTTAGGAGCAGATGTAGTTGAGAATATAGGTATATATGATTTGGATAAAAATAAGATAGATAGATGGTATCTTGAAGCTAACCAAATATATGATACTAATAATATAGACATGCCAAAGATAATTAAAATAAATGAAGATGAGCTTTTTAATTGTGATTTATTTATATTTTGTGTATCTATTTTTGTGCCTGAAGTTGGTGATGAAAAGAAAGATGTTAGAATGGTTCAATTTGAAGGAAATAAAAAAGTGGTAAGTATTTATAGTAAAATGGCAAGAGAGGCTAATTTTAAAGGGGATTTTGCTGTGGTGTCAGATCCTGTAGATCTACTTTGTAAAGTAGCATTTAATGAAAGTAATAAAAATGAAAATGGAGATTTTGACTTCAAGGGGCTTAGTTCTCATCAAATAAGAGGGTATGGTCTTGGAGTTATGAATGGAAGAGCAGCTTTTTATGCTGATGAATTTAATATAAATTATAAGAGTGAAGGAAGAGCTTTTGGACCACATGGAGAGGGATTAATCATTGTAAATAGCATAGAAAATTATGATGAGAATATTTCAAGTTTTCTTACAGAAAAAACTAAAACTGCAAACTTAGAGGTGAGAGCTTCAGGATTTAAACCTTATATTGCTCCAGCATTATCTTCTGGAGCAGTGAGCATTCTTGCATATTTGAGAGGACAATGGCATTATAGTACTTCTTTTTTAGGTGGTGTTTTTATGGGAATTAAAAATAGAACTACTGAGAATGGCATAGAGCTTGAGAGATACAATATGCCTGAAGAACTTTTAAATAAATTAAAGCAAACCTATAATTATTTAAATGCTATATATAATTAGTCCAAGAAAAAAGACTTCTGAGATGCTTCAGGATATGATTTCTCAGTTTACCCATGAGAGCCACAAAATTATTCAAGATGAATTAGTAAATTTTAATAATAAAAAGATATTATTAGCAATAGAGGTTGATGAAACACTTTCTGATATAAGTATGTTAAAATTTATGAAAAAACTCATGAGAAAAGATAGAAATGGATTTTTAGGCTCTTATTGTGGAATAGTTTGCGCATCTACATCAGAACTTGGAACAAAGGATACCTGTCAAGATATAATATTTCTTGCAAATTCTATGGGGGCAACTTTTATAGGACATCCAATGGTAGAGGCTATTAAAGAACTTATAAATTTTTCTACATGGCAAAAGGTATTGAAAGTATCTCTTTATGACATTCTTATGGAACGATGTAAAATTTTAAATGAAAGACTTAGAAATTTTGAGTTTGAAAAATATGGGGAGCTAAATGTAACAGTTTTGTATTCTACTCCAAATAAAGTCTCCAACTCTTTGGATTTATGGAGAATGGTAAAATCAAATTTTGATGATTCAATAAACATTAAAGAAATACTAATAGAAAATGGGTCAATACAGGATTGTAAAGGATGTGGGTATAAAGTATGCACTCACTATGGAAAAGATAATAAATGCTTTTATGGTGGACCTATGATAAGTGACGTATTGCCTGCCATAGAGAAATCTAATGTAATAGTCTGGATTTGCCCTAATTATAATGATGCTATAGCTGCAAATTTAACAGCGGTAATGAATAGATTAACAGTACTTTATAATAAAAAACCTTTCCACGATAAAGTTACATTTGGAATAATAGTATCAGGAAATTCAGGGGGAGATTCTGTTGCAAAACAACTAATAGGAGCATTAAATTTAAATAAAGGTTTCATGCTCCCGCCAAAAGCATTCCTACTAGCAACAGCTAATGACCCTAAATCAATATTCAATTATAAAGATGTGGATAAACTTGCTAAGGAATTTAGTGAAAGGATAAAATCAATGCACAATTTATGCAATGGAGAATTGACTATGGACAATTGACAATTAAGGATGAAATTATTTTTAAAGAAAATAATTTCTTTAATATGCTTTTGTAGGGCGAACAGTGTTCGTCAGTTTACCCACCCCTGGGGAACAACGCGAAGCCCTTTAGGGTTCCC
>NZ_DKLM01000167.1:105030-107503 GCF_002455975.1 Clostridium sp. UBA6640 | reverse complement strand
GTCAATTGTCAATTCTCAATTGTTAAAGGTTAGTTATTTTCTATATAAAATAGTTGATCTTATAAGAGCAGCTTTCTCGGATATACCATTTATGGTGATGTTTAAACTATCATAAGAATTATCTACATTTATAAGTAATAAATCATTTTTATCTAGTTCAATATTTTCACCATTATTTATATTCATAGTACAAGCACCCTCTGCAACATAAAAACTTTCTAGTAACATTTCTTCATTTGTTTTGGGAACAAGGTTAGTTTTAGGAACAGAATATGAAGTATCCATCGATAAGGATATAGAATTTACATAGCCTTTAGAGTTTTCTTTAAGCATTAAATTAAAATCCCTTACTTTTCCAAAGCTTTTAGTATTCCATTCACCACTAAAATTATGTACTTCAAAAGGATTTAAACTTATAATTTCATTATTATCATGCTGAAGTTTTAAAGGGTTGTCTAAGGAGAGAATAAATCTATTAGTATTAGGCAAATACGTAAAAGTAGATTCTTCTAATTCAACTTTTGCAGAACTTAAGCGCCATTTAAAATCTAAATTTTTATAATCAGAATTCACAGGATATATAGCAAGTTCTGTGGTAGTTCCACCTGACCAGTTAGAAGTTTTATAATCTTTATCATGAATAATTTTTACAGTATAACACATTTATATTACCACCTCACAATTTTAAATTCCTTTATAGTTTTATTCTAGCAACAAGTTAATACAGTATCAATTAATTTAAAGCTGCATACAAAAATAATAGAGGACAAACAATTAATATAAAGAATAAAACCTTTAATCAAACTATAAATTAGTGATTAAAGGTTTTTATTGTTAATCCAGAAGAAAGTATTATGAAACTCCCTGTAGTGTTTTATCTTCAATTAAATCCTCTGGCTTTAATTCTTTAGCAATTGGCTTACTTTCATCTAGAGGCTTCATCGCAAAACCTGTGTATCCATAAATTGCAGATACAATAGGATTAATTAAACCTAGAAAATGGAATGGAGCATAGGCAAAAGCACTTACACCTAAGGTTGAAAAGTATACTGCTCCACAGGTTGACCAAGGTACTAATCCAGAAGTTAATGTACCAGCATCCTCTAATACCCTAGAGAGATTCTTAGGGTGTAGATTTAATTTTTCATAAACGTTTTTATACATTTGACCCGGAATAACTATTGATATATATTGATCTGCAGCTGCAAAGTTCATAGCTATACAGCTTAGTATATTTGATAAAATGATACTTCCTCTACTATGACAATGTTTAAGTATCGCATTTATTATCGTGTCTAAACATCCTATCTGCTTAACAAGACCACCAAAAGCTAATGCGCATATAACTAATGAAATGGTTTCCATCATGGAAAGAAGTCCACCTCTATTTAGCAGTGTATCTACCATAGCATTGCCTGAACTTATTTCAAAACCATAGAATAATGCATGTAGAACTTCTGATACGCTGCTGCCTTGTGTAAAAGAGAAAATTACACCTATAATTGTTCCGCCTATCATACCTGGTATGGCAGGTACCTTAAATACTATCATTAAGATTACAGATAATGGTGCAATAAATATTAATGGACTGATATTAAAAGATGATTGTATGGTTTCTAATATTGCATTAATTTGAGTAGTATCTACAGCTTGTCCCTTATATCCAATGCCTATTATTCCAAAAATTATTACTGATAGAATAAAGCTAGGTACTGTAGTATAAAGCATATGTCTTATATGATCAAATACATTTACTCCAGCTACACCAGCAGCTAAGTTTGTACTATCTGATAATGGTGATAATTTATCTCCAAAAGAAGCACCTGTTACAACTGCTCCTGCAATTATTGCAGAAGGTATTCCAAGACCTGCACCTATACCCATAGCTGCAGTACCCATAGTTCCAGCCGTAGTCCATGCACTACCTGTTGAAACAGACACTATTGCACATATGATTGGTAATAACAATAAGAACATAGCAGGAGTAAATAGTTTAAGTCCATAAAAAATCATTCCAGGAACTACTCCGCCAGCAATCCAAGTTCCTACTAAGCATCCTACAATCATGATTATAAAATTTGCTTGCATCGCCATAGAGTTAGTTTGTACCATAGCCTCTTCCATATCATTCCAGTTATGACCTAAAAATTTACCTATAATTGCTGTTATTCCACAACATATAATTAATGGAATTTGAGGTGCAGAATCGAATACGATTACACCTAATAACATGAAAGAAATTAGAAAAATGAATGGTATTATAGATACGATAAGTGATGG
This sequence comes from Clostridium sp. UBA6640, assembly GCF_002455975.1. GTDB lineage: Bacteria > Bacillota > Clostridia > Clostridiales > Clostridiaceae > Clostridium_J. The sequence continues at coordinate 105,223 of NZ_DKLM01000167.1, read as the reverse complement.
TTTTTTAATATTTTCTCTGTTGTTCATTAATTTTCCCCCTTGTTGTAAATTTATATCAAGTATAAGTTTAAAAATTATACTTAATGTCGTAAATTTTATCTTAAGTAAAGTCGTAGTATGTAGAATTTATAAATAAATAATTTTATAGGACAAATTTTTACTAAATATTTATAATATTTTTAAGGTTTTTTAA
>NZ_DKLM01000167.1:45785-104975 GCF_002455975.1 Clostridium sp. UBA6640 | reverse complement strand
TATTGGCGGATTATAATTTTATAAATGCTATATTAGTAAATTATTATCTAGTTATATGATTTTCAACTTAGGAGGATATTAAAGTTAAAGAGGTATCTAAAGAGTATGCAGAAAAATGGGGACATGGATTGAAAGTAGGAGAGTATATCATGTCTGGTGAAATTAAAGCAGTTAAATAATAATATTTTATTTAATAATTTTTATTTTAAAAAAGTATGCTGGCATTTTTAGATATTTAAATGTTCAATAAAGCTTATAATAACTCCCTTATCATTAGTGAAAAGGGGCTATTTCTTTGGCATAAAATCTTTCCACTAGGGCAATCTAAGAAAAAAGGTGGTTTTTATGAGTAGAGATAATAATTTTAAAGGTGATAAGAAAAATATGAAAGCAATAGGACATTATACTAAAAATGCAGTAGAAGAATTTGAAGAGAATATTGTAAGTCAGACAAATTTTTTAGAAAAAGTAAAAGAAAATACCGATAAGAAAAATTAGAAATTTAAATTTACAAAAGCTGATTTTAGCTGACAGAAATGTTAGCTAAATTTAGATTTTTATAGCCAATTATATTAAAAATATAAAAGAGGATGGGAAATTTTTTCTCATTCTCTTTTATTGATTATAATAAATGGGATATACGCAAATAAAATTATAGTAAAATAATTCTATTTATGGTACTATGATGTAATACCTTTTTACACTAGATTATAGAGGAGGTCAATAAAAATGAGTTTTAGTATTAAAAAACTTAATGAAGTGGATATTGAGAAAACATATAATCTTTTTAAAGAATTGGAAATATTGCATAGTAGTAAGTTACCTAATATATTTAAAAGGCCAGATGAGATAGAACATATAAAAGAGTATGTTAATAATGCCCTTAGCAATCCTAACCAGATATTTTTTATAGCAGAAATAGAGGGACAGCCTATAGGATTAATAGAAACACTTATTACTAAGGATGGTATAAAGCCTGTACGTGTAGATAGAGAATATGCAATAATAGATAAACTAATAGTAAAAGATGAGTATAGAAAGCTTGGTGTTGCTACATCATTGATAGATACCACCGAAAGTTATTTAAAAGAAAAAGGAATTAAAGAAGTGGAAATCTATGTTTGGGATTTTAATGAAAATGCCTTTAATTTGTACCAAAATAAAGGATTTACAACTCTTTGTAGAAGAATGATAAAAGAGATATAGTCTTTAAAATTGTAATTATGAAAAATACATATGAAAATTACTATAAGATTAATAAAAAACAAATTGGAGGAGTTATGAAAAGAGATTGGACTGATATAGAGTATTTATTAAATGGGAATGAAAAGCAGCAACAATCTTATAATATACTTATGAATACTAATATTTTTCGCATATTAAAAGAATATAATCCAATTTTAGTTGGAACAATTCCATTAGAGATAGACATTGAAAAAAGTGATCTTGACATTATATGTGAAGTCCATAATTTTTATGAGTTTGAAAAGTCAATTATAAACTCATTTCAAAAATATGAGAATTTTAATATTAATAAGAACAACGAAAATCAAGCTATAGTAGCAAATTTTTTTATTAAAGAGTTTGAAATAGAGATATATGGACAAGCTATACCAACAAAAGAACAATATGGATATAGGCACATGATTATAGAAGATAAAATTTTAAAGCTTGGTGGAAATAAGTTAAAGAAAGAAATTATAAATTTAAAGAGAAATGGCATGAAGACAGAACCTGCCTTTGGTAAATATCTAAATTTAAATGGAAATCCATATGAAGAATTATTAAAACTAGAAAATATGAGTAATAGAGATATAGAGCTACTTTTACCATAGTAATATGTATTAATATATAAAAAACATAGTTTTAAATAAAATATACCCTATAGAATAGACAATTTAAAAAAGTCTACCCTATAGGGCTTTTATACTTTTGGATTATAATAAAAATTCAATTCTTAATATTAGTAATATTTTGGAGTTGTTACTCTTCTAATAAATTCATCCAAGTCATAGAAATCACTCAGATATACTCTAGGAATTGAAAACAAATCAGCATCTCCAGAGGCCCATCCACTATTAGTGGAAAATCCCATTTTGTAACCTATTTCTCTTGTAACATTTTTCGTATCATCATTATAAGAACCATATGGATAAGCTACGTAATCAACTTTTTTATTTAATAAATCCTCTAAATGGTTTTTAGATTGTTGTAACTCTTCTCTTTGTTTTTCTTTTGGCAGCTTAGCTAACTCTAAATGATTCACAGTATGGCTTTCTATAGTGATTTTATTTTTTTCCAACTCTTTTAATTGTGGCTCTGTTAAAAAATTTGGATTACCAATAAAATCTGAAACCATAAATATTGTTGCATCAAAGCCAAATTCATTAATTATTGGCATAGCATTTGTATAATTATCTATATACCCATCATCAAAAGTTATAACTACAGATTTTTCAGGGACTGGGGTATTATATTTTATATAATTATATAATTCTTCCATTGTTAAGGAGGTGTAACCATTATCTTTTAACCATTGTAAGTGACTTCTAAAAAGTTTTGGATCCATCATAAGTTCATTTTCGCCACTTTTTTGTATGGAATGGTAATAGAGGACAGGAACTCCTACTGAATTATCTTTAAGAGGCAATCCATCAAATTTATTGCTCTTGCTATCTTCTTTAATTTGAACTTCTATATTTTCATTTTCTGATTGTGTTATCTTCTCATCTTCATTACTTGAAATTATTTCACTTTTTTTAATAGCTTTTTCATTAAGATAAAATCCTGTTCCTGCTAAAAAAGCTATAATAGCAACAATTAATAAGGTGAAAAGTTTTCTTCTAGTATTCATTTATACCTCCATATTTATATTAAGTACCATGAACATCCCACGACTAAAGTCGCGAGGTTTTTATGTATATTAAGCTTCCCTTATACTCTCATTCATAGGTACTATATTTCTTCTATATCTTACATTTTAGTCCTATATTATTCCTCTTTGGAACTTATATAGTGTTAATTTAAAATTCTGATCAATACCCCTAAGATCATACATATAAGGAAGTGCATTATTTAGCTTCCTCCTAGCCATTAGCTAAATTCTACTCAAAATTTTTGCGTAATAGATATCTATAGGTGTTTTTTCTAAAAACTTATAGAATACATCGTCTAATTCAATATCTAGTTCCTCATTTAGCTCTTCACCATCTTCATCATATAGATTGAAGTTCGTATACTTCCACTCATTAAATTTTTCTTCAATTAAATCTTTATAATTTAGCCAATGCTTTCCGAAATTAGATTGATGAGTAGCTATCCATTGATTAATATGAACTTCGGATAATAACGATTCTAATTCCGAAGAGTAAAACATGGAAGCAGGTGAATTCTTAACAATTTCCTTTAAATCATTAGCAACCATTTTTTCTACTTTTCCACTATAGTCATAACTAATTTTACCATTATATTGATTTATGAAAGGTTCTTCTTCAGAAATCCAAATATATGGTACATTTTCTTCGATAATCCTAAATATAAAATTAGATATAATTAGATTTATTTCACTCAAAGAAATATTTTCATTTGATTTTAAGGTAAATATTATAACTTCTCACCCTCCTTTTAATATTAATATCAACATGTGAAGCTCATATGACTAAAGCCACGTGCTTCTAAGATTACTCTTAGATTTTCTAGCATCATCCACCTCGTAACCTACTATGTCTATGGGTGTCAGTTCGGATACACCCTACCCTACTTTATTTATACAATTCAAAAAATAATTAGTTAGTATGCTAGATTATTTTATATGATACTTTGAACATAGAACTTGCAAATATAATTTATATTAGGAATATCTATTTTGCATCTAGTAAAAAAAATTTTACTTATCTTTGACTAATTATCTTAATGTATATATTTTAGTATAGGTAAACAAATTGTAATTATTCTTAATTTCCTTAGTTTTTACACTTTTAGAAAAAAGTTTAAATATGATATGAATATTAATCTATATACTCATTAAATTTTGAAAAGCTATTCTAAATGATTTTCATAATATGATTATTTTATTTGGAACTTCAATAATAAAAATATTATAACATATTCTTTCGTAATATAGATTAATTATGTGTAGCATAAAATATGGAAAATTTTTATTATATGAAGGATTAAAATAAGTCATTAACGAATTCTAGTTAAGAATAGATATTAAGGTATTTTTGGGAAAAAGCAACAGGGTAGCGTGTTATTTTTTTCAAGTGCCTTACATAGTTATAAAATTAAAACTACAATTTTAGGGGGAAGGGCAATGTGTGTAGAACCTATAATATCCGTTAAGGATTTAAAAAAACATTATGGAAGTAAAGAGGTCTTAAAAGGAATTAGTTTAGACATTTACCCTGGACAACTCATTGGATACATTGGTCCTAATGGTGCAGGTAAAAGTACCACCATTAAAACTTTTCTTGGAATTATAGAAGATTATGAGGGTGAAGTAAAAATATTTGGTGAGAATATTTCATCTGATAATAAAGAATATAAAAGAAGAATAGGATATGTACCAGAAGTTGGAGAAATTTATGATAATCTCACTGCTAGAGAATATTTAACTTTTATTGGAGAGCTATATGGATTAGATTATGAAATAGCAGATAAAAGATCAAACAAGCTTATGAAGATTTTTGGTATAGGTGATAATTATGATAATAGAATTGCCTCTTTTTCAAAAGGAATGAGGCAAAAAGTTATGATAATAAGCAGTCTTTTACATGATCCAGATATTTTATTTTTAGATGAGCCATTAAGTGGACTTGATGCTAATAGCGTTATTGTGATGAAGGAAATATTAGCACAGTTAATAAGGGAAGGAAAAACCATATTTTATTCATCTCATATAATGGATGTAGTTGAAAAAATAAGTAATAGAATTATTGTGATTAATAATGGTGAGGTAGTAGCTGATGGCTCCTTTGAGGAATTAAAAAAACAAAGTGAAGAAGGATCTCTAGAAAAAATATTTAATGATTTAACTGGATTTGATTCTCAAGAACAATTAGCGAAAGACTTCATTGCTACACTTAAGGAGGTGTAGTAAATGAATGAACCTTTTCAATTAAAAATAATAGATAAGTTTGGTGGACTATTTGAAAAATTAGGATATGATTATAATGTTGTTAGAAAAATACTTAAAATAAAGCTTATTATGGATAAGAGAAATGTTCCAACTATAATGCAAAATCAAAATAAGAAAGAAAAAAAAGATGGTAATAATTTTAAATCACAAATGCTAATGTATTTATTATTTGGACTTTTTACAGGATTGATTTTAATTGCAGATATACCATTGTATATATCTATGAATATGATTTTAGGAATAACTATATTTATAATTGCATTAAGTATGATGAGTGACTTTTCATCAGTTCTATTAGATATAAAAGATAAGAACATACTTTTACCAAAGCCAATTAAAGGCAAAGATTTAAATTTAGCAAAAGTGCTGCATATAACTATTTATTTAATTACTTTAAGCATTTGTTTTACAGGAGTAACTATGGTTATAGGAACAATTAAGCATGGAATATTATTTTTATTAATTTTTCTTTTAATCATGCCACTTTTAGTTGGATTTATAATCTTTCTTACATCTTTGATGTATCTATTAATTCTACATTTTTATGATGGAGAAAAACTAAAGGACATAATTAATTATTGCCAAATAATATTAACCACTGTTATGGTTATTTTTTATCAATTATCTGGAAGAGTTTTCAGCTTTGTAGAAGTAATTAATTTAGATTATACTCCAAAACTTTGGCACTATATTCTACCATCAATGTGGTTCTCTGCTCCATTTGAACTTTTCCTGGGCAAAAATAGCAATTCAAGTTTTACTATTTTTACTATATTATTAATAGTTATATCTATTTTATCACTAATTTTGTATTTAAAAGTTATTTCCCCATATTTTGAGAAGAATCTTCAAAAACTAAATAATAACTCCTCAAAAAAAGCATCTTTAAGAAAAGGGAGAAGACAAAGAGCTTTAGTAAATATATTATGTAGAAATAAAATTGAAAGAGCATTTTTAAAATTTGATTTAAATATGCTAAATAGTGAGAGAAAAATAAAACTTACAGTTTATCCAAACATAGCTTTAGGGTTGATATTGCCAATTTCACTAGCAGCAGCTCAAATTTTAAATAAAAAATCATTTAATGAAGTTATGGTAGATGGAAGCAATAACAAAATGTATTTATATGTATATATTACTATTGCACTACTTAGCACTCTAATTTCATTAATGTATTTTAGTGAAAAGTATGAAGGAGCATGGATTTATAAGGTAGCTCCAATAGATTCACCAAAGCCAATAATTAAGGGAATATTTAAAGCTGTAATCTTAAAATATATATTGCCATTATTTATAGTTATTACAATAGTCTTTACAGCAATACTTGATGTTAAAGTTATACTGCATATGATTATAGCATTTATAAACTATATTTTAATCATGATTATAATATATAAAATCAACAAAAATCTTCAAATGCCATTCAGTAAAAAAAGTCAAACAGTTAATAACGGTGCAGGATTTTTAACTTCAATTACTATGATGGCAATTACAGGATTATTGGCATTTATTCATTATAAATCACTTTCAATAGATTATGGTCCAATCATATATGCCGTGATAGTTATTGTAATAACATATTTTGTTGGAAAAAGTACTGTCAATGTGAAATGGGATTATGAGAAAAATAATTAGAAAAATAGTTGATAGCATAATGAAAAGCATCAGATATATTCTGATGCTTAGGCTGTCGATATTCATATGCCGATAGCCTTTTTGTATGAATCGTATTGTAATGTAGATAACATTTGTCGGATAATATGCAAACTGATTAAATTAATATCATATTTAAACTGTAGAAAAGAAATGTTTGGTATGACATACGATGTAACGAACAAATTTTATATTATCTTGTGATGGATATTAAAGAGGAGGGTCTATGCAAATGAAAACTATGCTGAAAAGTATGCGAATGCATAAAAACGAAATTCCTGATGATATATTGCCTTTGTTTGAGCACATTGTTCAAACATATAAAGGAGACGAATGCGAAGAAAAATTTATGAAAGCGATGGAAGAACAGCTCACCAAGGAACAACGCTTCCGACTATACGAGCAAAACGGAAGCTGTAGAGGTACTGGGTACGATAAAGAACGCAAAGCCTTCGCACTTGAACACGCTGACAAGCCCCTTGCCGAAAGACTGGAACTATTTACAAATACCTTTGGCAGAACAGCCGTTTTGAATGATGATAATACAATCACAGTCACTTTTGCCTGTAACCATGGATATTACAAGCATGCGCCAAAAGGAATGTTTCGATTTCCGGCATCAATTGAAACATATTTTGAAAGATGCGCAGGTGGGCGTTTGCATGAATACCAAAAAGCATTGGGAATAAAACTGAAGATTAAGTCAGTTGATGTGTCTCCACTTAGCGAAAATATTGTAAACCCCGTCGTATTTACGTTTGGGATAGTGGATTAATAACACACTTACCGAATAAGCATAATACCGTTTAGAGCCACTAAAGGCTTTGCTTCTTGGTTATGTAGTTTTTCTACGTTTGCGTGTTATATCATAAATATTCAGCACATACATAAGAAAAAAGTATGTGCTGTTTTTTTATTAAGATTTTTTTAAATTAAATTTTTCCTTAAAGATTATTACTACAATTATAATTAATGCAATAACAGCACAGGTAGCACTATATTGTTTCATTAAAGATTCAATAATTGTCCAATTCTCACCGAGCAGATAGCCGAGTGTTATTAGTACTGTATTCCAAAGTGTTATTCCAACTAATGAATATAAAATGAAAATTGTAGAATTAAACTTTGCTGCTCCTGCAATAAAAGAAACATAGGTGCGAGTTAAAGGAAATAATCTTGCAAATAAAACAGCAAGTTTTCCATGTTTTTCAAACCATTTATTTAATGCAATTGTACTTTTTTTAGTTTTTGGGAATCTTTTTGTTAATGATAATATCAGTGGATTGCCACCATAATATCCTATCAAATAGCAAATAATTGATCCGAAAATTCCAGCTACAACACTAACTAATATCACTCCTAAATAGCTAAAGGAGTTTTGAGAAGCAAGTATTCCTATAAAAGGTAATATAACTTCACTAGGAATGGGAATACAGGCATATTCTAAAGTTACAGCTAGAGCTATTCCTAGATATCCCCATTGCTCTATTAAATCTATTAGTTTAGATACAAGAGTACTTAAGAACTCCACCTTTATTTATACCTCCTAAGTAAAAAATGCTACATTTTATCTGTTAGATTTTTATTGAAAGAATAAGAACTTGTTGTAGATTTTCCAGCAATAAATAACTTTGATAGTTGAACTAGTAAAAGAGGGATAAATGCAAGAATATAAACTAGTATATATTCATTAAATCCAAGTTTACTTACTTCAAAGATTCTTCTTAATGGTTCAAATGCTAGTATTATATTAAGTAAGATTAATCCAGATAAAAAGGCAAACCAACTATATTTATTGGTAAATACTCCAACTTTGAATATAGAGTTCTTAGATCTACAATTAAAGCCATGAAATAATCTTGCAATACATAAAGTTAAAAATGCCATAGTACTTGCTAGCTGTTGATTTCCACGACTTAATCCAATATGGAAAGCAATCATGGTACAGATTGCAATTATTAACCCTTCAGTTAAAACTTCTTTTAGAAAGGCTTTAGATAAAATTGGAGCATTTGCATCTCTAGGTTTTTCATTTAATACATTATTATTTTGTGGTTCAAGACCTAATGCTATAGCAGGTAAACTATCCGTTAAAAGATTTATAAATAATAGATGAACTGCAGCAAAAGGCATTGGCAGAGCAGCTAGTGAAGCATATAAAACTGAAAGAATTCCAGCTGTATTTCCTGAAATTAAAAATTTTATAGAATTTTTAATATTGGTATATATATTTCTACCATTTGAAATAGCTTTTACAATAGTAGAAAAATTATCGTCAGTTAATACCATAGATGCAGCATCTTTAGCTACTTCAGTCCCAGTAATACCCATTGCAACACCTATATCTGCCTGTTTTAAAGCAGGAGCATCATTAACTCCATCACCAGTCATAGCTACAACATTACCTTTTTCTTGCCAAGCTCTTACAATTCTAATCTTATGCTCTGGAGATACCCTAGCATAAACAGAAATTTTATCAACTTTTTCTTTCAGTTCTTCATCACTTAATTTATCTAATTCAACACCTTCAATAGCTTCACAATCTTTTTGCAAAATTCCTATCTTCTTAGCAATTGAAGATGCAGTTATTTTATGATCGCCTGTAATCATTACTGGTTTTATGCCAGCTAGAATACAGTCTTCTACAGCTTTTTTTGATTCCTCTCTAGGTGGGTCAATCATTGAAATTAATCCAAGGAAAGTAAGATTATTTTCATCATCTAAACTAATACTATTTGAGTTATCAATTTCCTTATAGCAAAATGCTAAAACTCTAAGACCCTCATTAGAGAAATCTTTATTTACTTTTTCTATTTTAAGTTTATCGTGAGTTGTTAATTTTTTAATGCCATCTTTTGTTTCTATATTTATTGTGCGGTTTAAAAGTACATCTAAAGCTCCCTTTGTAAGCATAAAGGCTTTACCATTAACTTTATGTACTGTACTCATCAATTTTCTTTCAGAGTCAAAAGGAATTTCAGAGAGTCTAGGATAATCAGTTCTAACATCTAATTCCTTTAGTGAGTAAGCTTTACCTAAATCTGTTAAAGCAATTTCTGTTGGATCACCTATACCATTTTCATCATTCGAAATTGCATCATTACACAACAAGCTTGATAATAATAACTTATTATGGAGTTTTTCTTTTAAGTCCATATTTTTAGATGATACTATTTCTTCATTTGTATAAATTTTGCTAACTGTCATCTTATTTTGTGTAAGGGTACCAGTTTTGTCAGAACAAATTATGGATACACACCCTAAGCTCTCTACTGCTTGAAGTTTTCTAATTATAGCATTTTCACTAGCCATTTTTTGAGTTCCAAGAGCAAGTACTATCGTTACTATAGAACTTAGTGCTTCAGGAATTGCTGCCACAGCTAAAGAAACTGCAAACATTAGAGAATCAACAATTTCATAACCTCTATACATATTTAATAAAAAAACAATAGCACAGATAACTAATATGCAACTTGCTAATTTTTTACCAAAATTATCGAGACTTATTTGAAGAGGTGTTCTTTTTTCTTTCGTATTATCTAAAAGTGTAGCAATTTTTCCAAGTTCAGTAGACATACCTATGGATGTTACTAATACCATTGCTCTACCATAGGTTACTAAGCTACCAGCAAAGACCATGTTTTTTTGATCACCAATTGGTATATTATCTTCAGTTATAATATCTATATTTTTAATAACACTCTCTGATTCACCAGTTAATGAACTTTCATTAATTTGAATACTGTAATTTTCAATAATACGCCCATCGGCACTTATATAATCTCCGGCTTCTAAGAATAAAATATCTCCAGGAACAACTTCACGAGAAGGAATCTCCATTTTTTTACCTTTTCTTAGCACTCTTGCCATTGGAGCAGATAATGCCTTTAAACTATTTAAAGATTGTTCAGCTTTTATATATTGAACTGTACCTAAAATTGCATTAATTGTTATTACAGCAAAAATAACAATTGTACTTTCAACATTTCCTATAGACATTGAGATCAGGGCAGCTGCAACTAATATTAGAACTAATAAATCTTTAAACTGTTCAAAAAATATTTGTAGAACTGATTTTTTCTTACCTTCAGTTAGTTCATTATAGCCATATTCAGACCGCTTTTTTTCTACTTCCTCCTTGATAAGTCCTTTGGAATTAGAATTAAACATATTGAATAATTCTTCTGGTACTTTTTTGTAATAATCTTTCATAAATTTTACTCCTCCTTATAAAAATAAAAAAAGACTTTTAATATAATTCTTAACAAAATAAGAATTATATTAAAAGTCTTGTAACCAAATTATTGGTATATAATACCAGAATAGGAAAGCCTAATCGGGTATGTTGGTATTATATTTACTACTACTCCCTCTTAATATAGAGAATTGTATATTCAATTTAAATTAATGATATAGCATGTACAAAAACATGTCAAGTAGGCCTTAAATATTTAACAAAAGAATATAAGATTGGAAAATTATATTTAGAGATTAATCTTTTATAAAATAAGAAATCTTTTTTATTCTTAGCATATTAAACTTAAGATTATCTTAAGGCTATCTTTAGTCATCCTAAAGATTATCGATATATTATTAGTAATAGGAATGAGGAAAGTCATATATTTTTAAGTATTATAATATCTATTTTATAGAATACATTTATTTTTACAATGTATACCTGAGAATATTAAAAATAGAATTTTTGATGCCTTTGCTAGAGGAGAAGAATGAAGAAAGGATGATGGAGGAACTGGTCTTGGACTAGCAATATTAAAAATGATAATTGAAAGACATGGAGGAGAATTGATACTTAAAAATCAGATTACAGAAGAAAAGAGTGTTTTTTCAATAATTTTAAATAAATAGAAATGTAAATTGGAGGTTATGATGAATAAAATAAAGAATAAATTTATAGGTTTATTTAAAAAGGTAAGGTATAAAATAAAGAATATTAAACCACTGAGTGATGGATGGAAAGGTGCATCCATTAGCTTAATTATTATAACCTTATTTTTGTATATAATGCAGAGCTATTATGTATTCGCATCACATGGTTTTTTTGATTTTATTAAAGGGGCATTTGTACTTCTATTAGTAATATTATTAATAGGAAGTATAATATCCATTTTAATCCACTATATGAGAAAGATTCCTAGTGGTTATATTCTAGTTTTTATTAGTTCATTCATTTTGATTTTAATAAGTTTTCTTGCACCTATACAGGCTACTATTGTAGCTACAATGTTCACAATAATAAGTTTTTCTTTATTAGGATCTTTAATATATAAATTTACAAAAGGGAGTTATAAAAACGTAAATAGTCTAAAAAAGATTACAACTATAACTTTATCAGTAGTTGTAATAGTATCTATAGGCTTAGGAGGATACTGGATAGTTAATGATGGGAATAACAGAGATTTAAATGCTATAAAGGAAAATATAAAAGAAAATAAAAGAGAAAGAAAATATAGTACAAGTATTCAAAATCCTTCATTAGAAGGACCTTATAAAGTAAAAAAGTTATCTTATGGTAGTGAAAAAAGTTATCGTAAAGAATTCAATGAAAAGAATTCTATAATCACTAATCCTGTTGATGGGTCAGCATTCTTTGAAAAGTCCTTATCAAAATGGTCGTCTTCAAGAAGAAAATTTTTAGGCTTTGGGCCAGAGAACATGCCTCTTAATGGATTAGTTTGGTACCCCGAGGGGGAAGGGCACTTTCCCCTAGTTGTAATTGCACACGGAAATCATATAATGACTGACTACTCAGACCCAGGATATGAATATTTAGGGCAACTTTTAGCAAGTCATGGATACATTGTAGCTTCAATAGATGCAAATTTTTTAAATTCTTCTCCATATGATGATAAATTTATTCTAAGTGCTTTAGAAGGTGAAAATCCCGCAAGAGGATTTTTAATGTTAGAACATATTAAGGTTTGGAAGCAATGGAATAAAGATGTAGGAAATGATTTTTATAATAAAGTGGATATGAATAATATTGCACTTATAGGTCATTCAAGAGGTGGAGAAGCAATAACTATTGCTACAGCTTTTAATAAATTGAAGTCTTATCCTGATAATGGTAATGTGAAGTTTGATTATAATTTTAATATACGTTCAATTATTGCTATTGCAGCAACTGATAAACAATATAAACCTTCAGGAAGTTCTCTTCCATTAGAAGATGTTAATTATCTAGCTTTACATGGAGCACATGATATGGATGTAAGTTCTTTCAGTAGTTCAGACCAATATAATAGAATAGATTTTACTGATGGCAGTGATTATTTTAAGTCTTCTATTTATATATATGGAGCAAATCATGGCCAGTTCAATAGTAGCTGGGGAAGAGAAGATAGTGCTGGTTTAGGGAACAGATTTTATAATACCAAGCAGCTTATAAGTGAAGAAGAGCAACAGAAAATATCAAAGGTATTGATAACATCATTTTTAGAAACCACCCTAAAGAATAATACGGAGTATAGACAAGTGTTTAAGGATATAGAATATGCTAGGGAATGGCTTCCAGACACTTTATATGTAAATAACTACTTTGATTCAAATACTAAAATAATTTGTTCTTATAATGATGATATAGATGTGAATAGCACCACCATTGATGGAGGGAAAATAACTGGAGAGAATCTAAGTCAATGGAAAGAAGAGAAAGTTAAATTGAAATACGCTGAAGGGGAGTATAGCGCAGTTCGCTTAGGATGGGACATAAATAAGAATCCTAATGTTGCTATGTATAATATAATATTACCTAATAAAGATTTAAATATTAAAGAAAATAGTAAAATAGTGTTTTCTTTAGCTGATAGTGATGAGGAAAAAAGTGATGATAATAAAAATTTATTAATAGATTTAACAATAAAAGTTGAAGATATGAATGGAAATAAATCGAGTCTTCCACTAAGTCATTTTTCTTATTTGCAACCAATGATCCAAAGCAAAATATTAAAGGCACCATTTAGCAATTTTTTACCAATAAAAGAACCTGTTTTTAAAAGCTTTGAGTTTAATTTAGAAGATTTTAAAAAGGCTAATACAAATTTTAATCCAGAGCAATTAGCTAAAATAAGTTTTCAATTTGATAAAACCGAAAGAGGTACTATATTATTAAATGATGTAGGAATTAGATATTAGTAACCACATAAATAATTTGTATTAAAAATAACTAGTAAGGATGATAATGTATTTTTAATCACAATCCGTCGTTAGAGCTATATGATAACTTATTATCATGAGATACTATTGACCGGTATGATATAAATACAGCACTCAGCTTTCACTAGTTATTTTTTACCTTAAAGTATATTATATAGCTTAAAAATAATCATAAAAAAATAGCATTGTAAGTACAAAAATATAGTTAATCAAATGGCAAGATAAATATTTACAATTTATCTAAAATTTATTTAAAAAAGTAATATATATACCATAATGTATTGTGGCTATTATACGATAATAATTAATGATATTATCTTAGTATGAATAAAAATAATGTTAAATATAAAATCAAAGAAAGTAAATGGAGGGGATGAAATGTTTTTTGATAAATCAAACAAATTAAAAGAAATAATAAACTGTATTGAAAATGGGGATTGTGAAAAAGTAGTCGATAAAAAATGTTCAATAAAGAAAGAATTAAAAGATAAAATAGACTATTTATGTGTAAGATTAAATAAAGGCAAAGACGTTTTTGGAGAAATAGTCAATAATACATTAAATGCAGTTATGCAAGTAAGTAACTTTGATTTAAGGTTAAAGTTTTATGGAGAAAAAGTAAATAGAGTAAGTGAAGAAATTAATGGTATGATTAAAGAGCTTCATGTAGCGTCACAAGCTACAGTAGCGTCAACAGAAGAAATAACTTCTGCTAATGCAGAATTAGTGAATTTAATGGAAGAGATCTCAAATAAGGCTGACTTCATGAGTGAAAATTTTAAAAACAGTGAAAATATGGCTAATCAAATTGAGTCATCAATGGAAAATGCCATTAATTTTTCAGAAAATATGAAGGGTGATATAAATAATTTGCTTGAAACATTAAATAGAATTAAAGAAATAGTTAGCTCAATCAATAGTATATCCGATCAAACAAATCTATTAGCACTTAATGCTTCTATTGAGGCTGCTAGAGCTGGAGAGATGGGAAAAGGGTTTTCAGTTGTAGCAGAAGAAATTAGAAAACTTTCAAGTAATACAAAAGGACTTATGGGAAATATGGAAAGCTTGCTACTTGAAATTGGAGAAGCATCTCAAAAAAGTAGTAATAGTGTAAATAACACAGTGAATTCTCTACATGAAATTGATTCAGCAGTAAAGGGTATTGTAGAATCTACAACTTCAAATAATGAGGCAATTCAAGAAATGGCTTTAAATTTATTTGATATAAAATCTACTACTGAAGAAATAAATGCTACTATGGAGGAAGAAGCTTCATCAGTAAGTATCATTGGGAATAAAATAGAAGATTTACATCACTATTCAGAAGAGCTAAAGGAATCTAGTAATGATATACAGGGATTGTCTGGGGGATTACAAATGGTAGAAGAGGTCTTAGACAAAACAGCTAAAATAGGTGGAGAGCTTACTTTAGATAACTTTTATACAATTCCCAACGAAATTTTTATAGAGTTAATGGATAATGCCATCGATAAACATAAAGCTTGGGTTAATAGCCTAAAATATATAGTAGAGAATATGGAAATATTACCTCTTCAAACTGATCACCACAAATGTGGGTTTGGACATTTTTATTACTCTTTAAAGCCTAAACATGAAAAAATTACTGGATTATGGAGCCAAGTTGAAGAATATCATGCTAGATTTCATAATATAGGAGATAATGTTTTTGAAAGAATAGATAATGGAGAAAAGAGAGAAGCAGAACTACTTTTAAGAGAAGCAGAAGAGCTTTCATCAACACTTATAGAAACATTTAGCAATATGATTTCTATAAGCAAAAACTTAAGTGAAAAAGGTGGGACTGTCTTTTAAAAATAAATACTAAATTTATTAATGAAATAAAAGGGTAGATTAAATCATAAATTTAAAAAATTATGATTTTTAGGAACTGTAGATAAATCTAAGTAGAAATAGATTTATTTACAGTTTTATTTTAAATATATAGATATGTTCTTTGAAAAGTGAATGCTAGATCATCAAATATTTGTTAGAATATTAATATTTTTAATAAATATCTTGAACATTAAAAGTATAGATGATATTCTTTTAATATCCCCATATGGGGGATATTAGAGGGGATGATATAGTGACTTATTTAAAAAAAAATAGAGAAAATATTATTGCTATTTTTACTTTAGCAGTACCTGTAATAATTGAAAATATTCTTCAAACATTTTTGGGAACTGTAGATACTTACTTTGCAGGAAAGATAAATGATAATGCAATTGCTGCAATTAGTGTTACTAACTTAATAATTAATTTATTCATTGCTTTTTTTGCTGCTATAAGTATAGGAACAAGTGCAATTGTTTCAAGAAATTTTGGAAAAGGTGATTTTAGCAAGACCAACTTAGCTATAAAACAATCTACTATATTGGGAATACTTGTAGGATTAATAGTTGGGATAATTAATCTAATATTATACAAACCAATATTAATGATTTCAGGAGCATCAGAGCAAATATTAAGCTATGCAGTACCATATTATATTGTTGTTGCAGTACCATCAATATTTCTTTGTATATCTCTTATCTTATCAAGTTGTTTAAGAGCAACCAGTAATACTAAAATTCCAATGATAGCAACTGGAGCTGCAAATATAATAAATATAATTTTAAATTTAGCATTTATAAATTTAGGATTAGGTATTATTGGATTAGGATTAGCAACAACAATTTCTCGTATAGTAAATGTTATAATACTTTTAGCAGCAATTAAAAGAAATGAAAGTGGTATTAGACTTGATTTGAGAAATTTACAAATTGAAAAAAATACACTTAATTCTATTATAAAAATTGGTGCGCCAGCAGGGATTGAAAAGCTAATTATGAGATTAGGTCAGTTAGTATATAATAGTATGATTATCTCTATTGGAGTATCAACATATGTAGCTCACAATGTTGCTGGAAATATTGAAAGTTATTCTTATATACCTGCTATGGGATTTGGTGTTGCTACTGCAACACTTGTGGGAATAAGCTTGGGCGAAAATAATACTAATAAAGCTAAGAATTTAGTCTTTTTATCTAATTTTATAACAACTATTTTTATGGTTAGTATAGGAATTATATTTTTTATATTTGCACCACAACTTGTAAGTATTTTCACAGACACAAAAGAAGTACAAGAAATGGTTGTAAAAGTATTAAGATTAATTGCTTTATTTCAGCCATTTGCAGCCATTACACAAATATTTAGCAGTGCGCTACAAGGATCTGGAGACACAAAATTTCCAATGTATACAACACTAATAGGAATTTGGTGTGTAAGAGTAGGGGGGGGATATTTACTTGGAGTAATATTAGGGTTAGGGTTATTTGGTGTATGGCTTGGATATGCTTTAGATATTACAATTAGAAGCATTTTTTTATTAAAACGTTTCTTGAATGGAAAATGGCAGGAAATCATTATATAATTAGTATAATAAAAAATAAAAGGAGATAATTATATGAGTGATAAGCATTTGCATAAACATACACATACAAATACTAAAGCTGTAGTTAATAGACTTTCAAGAGCAATTGGACATTTAGAATCTGTAAAAAGAATGGTTGAGGAAGGCAGAGATTGCAGTGAAGTTCTAATACAGGTGTCTGCTGTGAAATCCGCAATAAATAATATTGGTAAGATAATTTTACAAGATCATATTGAGAACTGTGTTGTTGATGCAGTGGAAACTGGTGATAAGAAAGTTCTTGAAGATTTAAAGGATGCAATAGATAAATTTATGAAGTAAATATAATGTATATAGAATAATAATATTAATAATCATTAGTAAAATGCCGTATTATTTAAGAATAAATGTAAGGTACTTTTATAATTATATTTATAAAATAATTTTAGGTTATATTGTTTATATGATTTGTGTATAAATCTTGATGTAGAGTATGATCCCAAAAAGTTAGCATGTGCATAATTATATCTAGGATTACTATGAGCTGATAAGAATATCTCTCCAATATTTAGCCTTAATAAGTAATAAAGTTAAAACAATGTATATAAAAGGAGGCGTTGGGAGTGTATATTTTTATTTTTATTTTAAAATTAATTGAGTTTTTGCTGTACAAAGAACTTGCAAGTGGGTATCCAGCAATAAATATTTCTATATTTAATTTTGATTGTATTCTTGCATCTTTATATTCAATACTAATTTTTATAATAATATACTTTTATCTTAAAAATGAACCACGAGATAAAAATAAATTAATGTACTTATTAATCATTTTAATAATATTCACTATTATTTTAATATGGTTACTTATATTTACTTTGACATATAGTTTTCCAGTAAATCTAAGAGTAAGTAGAGGTATAGGCTTACTATTATCAATAATTACATGTATATTTGTTGTTTATAAAGGTAATTTTTTAAAACATTGATTTAAAAAATTAGAATCAAAAAATCACCTAATTTTATTGGGTGATTTTTTAATTCTAACTTTTAATAACTATTATACATTTAAATGGAATTCTTAATCGATATTGAAGTACACCATTCATTTGTTTGCTTTTTATCAACAAGTGTATAACCATATTTATTTACTTCACTTATAACAAGGTCAAAGGTCCACTCTACAAGACCAGATATCAATAGTTTCCCACCTTTTTTCATATGACGATCTATAAATTCTATAAACATTTGGGTTTCTTCTCCACCAATATTGATAAATATGTAATCATAACTATCTATAAGAGTGATTTCACCATCTAAAGCATTACCCACTAAAACATCTATGTTTCCTAATGAGTTTAAGGAAGCATTTAGAGCTATTTCTTCTTTTACATCTCTTATATCTATGGCGGTTACTTTCTTAGCATTTTTAATAGCTGAAGCTATTGATAATATGCCAGAACCTGTACCAATATCTAAGACAGTCTTATTTGTAAAATCTTCTTCTAATATAAAACGAAGACAGTCTTGAGTTGTCTCATGAAGCCCTGTACCAAAAGCTCCTTGTGGAATAAAATTTATTTTATTTTTTCCTTCTACGGTATAATCTGGAGATGCAATTATCCATCCATTATTTAAATCTATTGGCTCAATATTTTCATTAAACTCCACATTTTTAATTTCAGTTATAGATACATTGGATAAATTAAGAGTACTTTCTACTATATTTTTTTGTTTTTTTGCCTCAACGTAATTTTCGCTTTCTACAACGATATTGAAATTTATTTTTTCATCGTTATTTTCATAATATCCATACCCGTAATCCGTAGTGGTTATAGTTATTGGAGTTTCATAAAATACATTGTATATATCTACAATATATAATTTTTCTGCTGCTTCTTCAGCTTTTGAAAGAGGGTAATCAAAAGTAAGTTTATACATAAAAGTGTTCCTCCTTATTTATTTATCTTTAGTATTGACATTATTTCTTAGTTTCTTAACTACAATTTAAGTTATACATTATAATTAAGTTATTTAATGTAATTAGATTAATCTACAAGATTAAAATTATATCATAAAATTAATTTCATATAAAGTTCAGAAGTTAGGATAAAACTTTAAATAACTGAAAATACTATTGACATTAAGTATAATAAATGCAATAATGTTTTAAAATTTATATTTAAAGTGTTGAAGAGAAGAGTAAGTTTATAATTTCTTTTACAGAGAACTTCTAATTGGTGAGAAGAAGTAGTGAATAGTAAACTGAACATGGCCTTGGAGCTTCTGTACCGAGATTCCTATGAATTTAGACTACAGCGGTAAAATCTGCACCCGTTATAGTGCTTAGAGTATAAACACGAATACCTACTAAGTTGGTTTTGTGTCGTACTTGAAGAGATTTATATGGTGACATATAAATAAACTAGGGTGGTAACACGAAGTATTTACTCTCGTCCCTAAGACTATAGTCTTAGGAACGGGAGTTTTTTTATATTATTTTTAAAAAAATAATAGTTGGAATTAAGAAATTTAAGTTAAATTAAGGGAGGAGATAATATGAGTATTTTTATTGGAGGAGCATGGCCTTATGCTAATGGATCACTACATTTAGGACATTTAGCAGCATTATTACCTGGAGATATTATAGCAAGATACTATAGAGCCAAAGGAGAAGAGGTTTTATATGTTTCTGGTAGCGATTGTCATGGAACCCCTATTTCTATTAGAGCAAAAAATGAAAAAGTTTCACCAAGGGAAATAACAAATAGATATCATGAAGAATTTAGATATTGCTTTGAAAAATTAGGATTCACCTATGATTTATATTCTAGAACAGATGATGAATTTCATAAAAGAGAGGTTCAAAATATATTTAAAGATTTATATGATAATGGATATATTTATATAAAACAAGAAGAACAGCTTTATTGTAATAAATGCCAGCAGCTTTTACCGGATAGATTTATAGAAGGAATTTGCCCACAATGTGGAAATATAGCAAGAGGAGATCAATGTGATAGTTGTTCTACATTACTTGATCCATTAGATTTAAGTGATAGACATTGTAAGAATTGTGGAAATGTACCGATAGTTAAAGAAACAGAACAATTATTTTTTGCTCTTTCAAGATTTCAAAATACTATTGAAACATATTTAAAAACTTCTAAAGGTTGGAGAACAAATGCAATAAATATGACAGAGAGGTATTTAAGAGAAGGACTTTTAGATAGAGCAGTTTCAAGGGATTTACCATGGGGAATTGATATTCCTATTAGTGGATTTGAGGATAAAAAAATATATGTATGGATAGATGCAGTTTTAGGATATTTAACTACAAGTAAAAAATGGGCAAGAGATAATAATGATGATTGGGAAAAGTTCTGGAGAGAAGATACAATTTCTTATTATATCCATGGAAAAGACAATATTCCATTTCATACAATTATACTTCCAGCTTTATTAAGTGGAGTAGGAATATATAAGCTACCTAGCAAAATTATTTCCAGTGAGTATTTGACCATAGAAGGGAAAAAGTTATCTACAAGTAATAATTGGGCAGTTTGGGTTCCATATCTAATAGAAAATTATAATGCTGATTCTATTAGATATTTTTTAACAGCGAATGGACCAGAAAAACGTGATACAGATTTTTCTTGGAGGGAGTTTATAAATAGTAATAATGGAGAGCTACTAGGTGCTTATGGCAATTTAGTAAATAGAACTTTAATATTTATACAAAAATATTTTGATAATATTATTCCAAAGGGAACTATAGATGAAACTATAAAAAATAATACATTCAAGTTATATAAGTCAGCAGGAAGTAAGATAGAGAATGGAGAGCTTAAAGAAGCATTAGAAGAAATATTTATATTTATTAGAAGTATAAACAAGTATTTTGATGAAGAAAGGCCATGGATAACTATAAAAGAAGATAGAGAAAAATGTATAAATACTATTTATAATTGTGTTCAAGTTATAGGAAATTTATCAAATTTGTTAGAACCATTTACACCTTTCTCTTCAAAGGAGATAAGAAATTGGTTATTTATTAAAGATGTAAAGTGGCATTATATAGAGGTAAAAGAAGGCATAGAATTAGGAGAGGTAAGGATATTGTTTGAAAGAATAGATAAAAGTAAAATTGAAGAAGAAGTAAGAAAGCTAGGTAAAAATATTATTTAGTTTTATTTACAACATTTAAAAATTATTATTAATAAACCATCTATATGTTAATTAAATAGGGGGATTACCATAAATTAAAAGGATTTAGCGAATCATTGTCGAAATTTTACAAAGGTTTAAAATTTTTAGGAGGGTTATTATGGCTTTAAAAAATATTGCCTTTGTAGGCGGACTTTTAATTGATGGTACTGGTAAGGAACCAATAGAAAAATCTTTGGTTTTAGTAAAAGAAGGAAAGGTTCAATATGCTGGAGAAAACAACGGAAAAATTTCTTCAGAGTATGAAACTATTGATATAAGTGGAAAGGTTATTATGCCTGGACTTATAGATACTCATGTGCATTTTGGAGGAGCATTAAGCCCATCAGACTTAGATTGGGTTTTAGAACCAGTTCTTCAAAAGGCTATAGTTGCAGTAGCACAGGGAGAGGCATGCTTAAATCATGGATTTACAACTACAGGAGATATATCTCGTAATGGAACTTATTTAAGAGATATGATAAATAAAGGAATTGTAAAAGGACCTAGAATAGTAACTTGTGGATTAGGATTTTCAAGAACTTGTGGACATGGTGATACTCACACATTACCATTAGATTATGTTAAGGAATCACATCCTTGGGCGGTATGTGCTGATGGAAAAGAAGAATTAAGAAAAGCAGTTCGTGAAGTTTTAAGAACTGGTCCAGATATGTTAAAGATATGGGCAACAGGTGGCGGAGTTTGGAGATTAGATAGTAAAACTCATCAACATTATAGTTTTGAAGAAATAGCTGTAGTAGTTGAAGAAGCAAATTATGTAGGATTACCTGTAAGAGCTCACTGTGAATCATTAGAAGGTGCAATAGATTGTATAAAAGCAGGAGTGCATAGTATAGAACATGGACAGGAGCTTAATGATGAGTGCTTAAAAATTATGAAAGAAAAAGATATAAGCTTAGTTCCTACTATGAAATTCTTCTATGAATGGTTTACGGAATATGAACCACCATACAGACCAATTTTAGATGAATTCCCTGGTGAGACTATGGCAGAGAAAGAATTAAATCGTACTATTGCAAACTTTAAGGCAGCTAAAGATGCAGGAATACGTATAGCTGTAGGTTCAGACTCTTTCTGTAGTAAGCTTACTCCTTACGGAGCGTATAGTTTAAAAGAAATATATGCAGTACATGATGCAGGTCTTTCACCAATGGAAACTATAGTTGCAGCAACAAAAGCTGGTGCTGAAGTATTAAAAATAGATAATATAACAGGTACTTTAGAAGAAGGAAAAGCAGCAGACATAGTTGTACTTAGCAAAAACCCATTAGAGAATGTCAGAAATATAGCCTTAGAAAACATGAGCATAATCATGAAAGAAGGGGAATTTGTAAAGGAAAAATAATATAGAAAACATAAAATAATAAATTAAGAGAAAGTGGATATTTTTAGTTTAATAAATACAACTAAAGATATCCACTTTCTAATTTAAAAAGCTAATAAATTTTTGACAACAAAAATAAATATAGTTACAATGTTATTAGCATATGCTAATAACTAACGAGGTGATTTAAATGTCAAAATGTGATAGCTGTTCTAGTAAATCTAGTTGTACTTCTCAATCAACTTGCACTATTGAAAACAATCCACATAATAAGATTAAAAATATAATTGCAGTTATGAGTGGAAAAGGTGGAGTTGGAAAATCTACTATGTCTACCATGATTGCTAAAACTTTAAATAAAAAAGGGTATAAAGTAGGAATACTAGATGCTGACATAACAGGTCCAAGTATTCCAAGGCTTTTAAAAATAAAACATGAAAAGCTTTTTGGAAATGAGGCTGGAATAATACCACCAAAATCTGAAGAAGGAATATCAGTTATGTCTGTTAACCTTCTAATGGATAATGAGGAGCAACCAGCTATATTAAGAGGCCCAGTTATATCTGCTACTGTTAAACAGTTTTGGACAGATGTTTATTGGGGAGAGTTAGATTTTCTTATAATAGATATGCCACCGGGAACAGGAGATGTGCCACTAACTGTTATGCAATCAGTTCCTATTAGTGGAGTTGTTATAGTATCTACACCACAGGATATGGTATCTATGATTGTCGCTAAATCTTTAAATATGGCTAGAAGTTTGAATATTCCTGTTATAGGCATTATTGAAAATATGAGCTATCTACTATGTCCAGACTGCGATACAAAGATTAGAATTTTTGAAAATGAGAATCTTGATGAATATATTAGCAGAATGAACACAACATTACTAGGAGAGCTTCCTATGTGCAGAGAGATAGCACAGCTATCAAGTGAGAAGGTAGAAAAATATAATGAAAATATTGAAGAGACTATGGTTTTAATATCTAATAAAATTACAGATTATGTAAACAATAAGATTTAATTATTATTAAATTAAAATTTAGCCTTTTAACAAGTTATTTTCTTTCATATGTCTTATAAAAATTAATTAAGGAGAACTTTAATGGCAAGACCAATAAAATTGAGAAAAGTTCAATTTGTGCCTAAAAATACCTATTTTATACCTTACTCTAAAAGAGATTATAAGATTAATGATAGAGTAGAGGAAGTTAAGCTAAAATTTGAAGAAGTTGAAGCTATGAGGTTAAAAGATATAGAAGGTCTTTCTCAGGAAGAATCTGCGAAAAAGATGGAAGTATCAAGACAAACTTTTCAAAATATAATTGATGAGGCGAGAAAAAAAGTTGCATTAGCACTTATTAATGGATATGCACTTTCCATAGAAGGTGGACACTATACAAAATGTATATGTAAATTTAAATGTATTTCTTGCCACAGCGAATATGAGCTGGCCTTTGAAAAAGTAAAAGGAAGTTGTGTAATTTGCAGTTCGGAAAGAATAGTATGTAGAAAGAGAAGTCTATGTGATATAAAATGTAGTAGGTTATAAACATATAAGATAATTTTATAACCTTAAAAAGCAAAATTTCTATTTATTTATAAATAGAAATTTTGTTGAAATTTCACAAATAAGAAAGTAAAAAATCATTTCTTGGGAAATAACTTATACCTATATTAATATAAAAGTTTTTTACTGTGTATTGAAAAAGCCGTGACTTATGTCACGGCTTTCTTTTATCTGGTCATTCTACTTATAGGATTTGCTTGAGAGAACAGATCTCTAATATCACTATAAGGTATTGAAATTTCAAACAGTCCATAAGAAGCAGGTGTAAATTCGCCAGGTTGATAAAATAACACTAATGCATCTGGTGTTAAATAGAATTGTTGATTATCAGTAATTCCCTTAAATTCCGCAGTGAATGGAATATTTTCTGCTCTAGCTCTTTGAATAGCAAGCTGGCTTAGCCTTTCTCTAAAGTTTGAGCTAGGATTAAATAAATCTTCAAAGTCATATTCTTGTCCGGTGTTAGCATCTATAACTAAGGAACTATAAATTGTATTTTCGCTTTCTTCCATAGTATTAGTATACAAATAGAAGAGAATGCTTATCAATCCACTTCTTTGAAGAGAAAGAATATAAGAACTAACAATTTCATTAAAATTAGTTTGCTGAGGAAGAAAAACAGCGCTATTAAACATAGAATTAAGTCTCTCAACAATTGATCCATTTATGTTGGATTGAACGTTTTCATTTTGCAATCCTTCAATAATTGGGTAATCTACTGTGAAAATTCTAGGTGCTATACTGACATTTTTAATGTTAGATGAAAGATCCATCGCTTCCCTATGGAGACTTGTTCCAAAACATTCGAACATCGCAATTCTTCTTAAGTCCATTCCAAAATAGACCCATCTTCGTCCATTCCATCTAAAGCCTGCTATACTTCTTCTATCTACGTGGATTAACCATGCCCAGAAAGGGCTGCCGAATGTAGGCCATATATATACAAATTGAAATCTACATGGACGTATAGAAGTTTCAGACACAAGAGGTTGTATACCAACGGCTTGTTGTGGTATGAAATTTGGAGGTGGACCAATAGGTGCACCCAATTGTCCTCCAGGTCTAGGTGGAGCCACTGGTGGTCTACCAGGTGGAGTCACTGGCGGTCTACCAGGTGGAGTCACTGGTGGTCTACCTGGTGGAGCCGTTGGTGGTCTGCCAGCTGGTGGAGCTGTTGGTGGCCTACCAGTTGGTGGAGGCGTCATTTGACGCTCTCTATTAGGAGTAAAGGGGATAAAATCGAAATCTTCCTTAGATGACCTAAAGTCATTGTCGTATGGATGATGAATAAACATACTATAATAACGCTCCCTATTAGTATTACCATAATATAATATGTGATTAACTTGAAAAAGTTACCAAATTATTAATTACTACTATAATAATAATCAATATAAGAAATTTTATATATTATGCTGAATTATGTAGACATAATGTTGAAAATAAAGGTTTTTATTATAAAATATAGAATAATTTATAAAGTATAACTTTATTATAATTTAGTTATAAGTTTTCAAAAACTATTAAGTGATTTAAGATTTATAATAAATCTATTAGGAGGAATTATGGAGAATTACGAAAAAAAGGATAAATTTAAGAACATTATATTATGTGTAGTATCTTCCATTATAGGTCTTATTGGAATTGGAAATAAGTTTATCTTTCAAAATAATGCGTCTAAATTTTTAGTTTCTGTTAAAATATTTCTTATTGTTTTTCTACTAATAATTTATCCAATAGTACTATATAGAATATATAGAGATGATATAAAAACTTATAATATTATTCCCATTATAATAATTGAAGCCATATTTTGTATTATTTTATGCTTTTCTTTCTATAAGGTAGTTATCTCATCTTCTTTAGAAGTAGGGATTTATCTTGATATATTTTATATATTAGGTATTGTATCATTAACTTTATTGGTTTATTTAGAAGAAAAAATTACTCATGAATCTATAAGGAAAAGTTCTATAATTTTTATTTTTATTTTACTTTTTGTTTTAGGATATTTTATTTATGCTAAATATGCACACTTTTTAAGCTATGAAAAGCAAGATATAAAAGTAAGTGAATTTAAAATTCCTAGGCATATAGCTGTTATTAATGAAGAAACTTATGATAGAACATTAATAATTGATAAAAAAATTATTGAAGATCTATTCAGTGAGATGAATCCATCTAATATTCAGTATATAGGAAATTATAAGGGAATAAGTGATTTAAAGATACTTGAGGAAAAAACCACAATAAATAGAGTGAACATGGATTATGGCGCTGATGAAAAACATAAAAGTTTAGAAGAAGGGTATATAGATTCTATTAGACTTTATGATGATAAGTTTTCTACTATAGTTGTTACATCTTCAAATAGAAATATCAAATATCAATATAAAGTTGATTTAAGTAAGGAAATTATAAATAAAATTTTAAATGCACCTAATGAAGTTTTACCTTTTGAAAATCATTATAAACTCGAAAAAATAGTAAAAGAACATATAGATAATTTAGGTTATAAAATTATAGATGATAATGATCAGGTTTATTATTTAAAGCTTCCAGAGAATTTTAATTATATTTATAATAACTATAATATAGGAAGCTTTCTAAAGGATAAAAATGAATTATCTAAGAAAAATGGGTATGATTTTTCTAAATATATGGGTGAAGATGTAAAGTTATTTACTTATAAAGTAAAAAACAATGAAAAAGACATTAAGTATATTTATTTTTTCTTATATGAGGATAATATTATTGGAATATGGCAAGAAGATAGAGAAAATGCTGATGATTTATCAATTCTAAAAGCTTATACTAAAGAGGTAAGAGAACATTATACATTTAAAGATTTAAACGTAGGGAATATGGAAGATTTAGATATTATAAGAATTTCAAAAAATAATAAAAAATATAAGACTATTGATGATAAAAATGAAGTTAATAAGTTTTTAAAAGAGCTTAATAAATGTTCTTTAAAATCAAATGAAGATATAGACAAAGATACTTTGGCTGTTTATTATCATGTAAAATTAATGAATAGCACAAGAAGTAATTTAATTGATATAAAAAGATGTGAGCAAAATATATTGATAATTAATAATGTACCTTATTCTATAATTAATGGAAGTATAAATTTCGAAGATATTTATTATAAAGGAAAAGATAATTAAAAAATAAAATTTCATGAATGCTATTAATTTCTTGAGTTTAAATTATAGATTTGGGCAAAATAATCCTGTAGCTAATTTATATTTTAGAGGAGGATTATTTTATGAAAAATGTACCTGAAGCAAAACGTGTAACATTAAATTCATCTACAAAAAAGGAATTAAATAAATTTAAGCAAGAGTTTTCAGAAGATATGTCTCAAATTTCTGAAAGACGCAATAAAGCAAGAAAAAATAAATAGTAATTTCTAGTTTGATACTAAACCCCTGAGAAAATCATATGCTCAGGGGTTTAGTATGTTATAAAAGAGAATTATGAGATATATAAGTTATATTTAAAACTATAGTTATATTTATAATCTATTGATATAAACTGTTATAATTAACTAAGGGAGCTAATTATAATAGTTTTTTTAAGGAGGGGGATATTTTTGGATTTTCAAGGAGTTATTATAGGAGTATTTTCATTTTTAATTATAGGTATTTTTCATCCGATAGTAATTAAAGGGGAATATTATTTTAGCAAGAAAATATGGCCAATATTTTTATTGTTAGGTATTATATTTATAATTTTATCCTTAAACATTAAAGGTCAATTATTATCAGCTTTACTAGGAGTTACAGGTTTTTCTTGTCTGTGGAGCATACATGAGCTAATAGAACAAGAGCAACGGGTAGAAAAAGGATGGTTTCCTAAAAACCCTAGACGTAAATAATTTTTATATAATATATAATTAAAAAAATAACTAGCGTACTGGCTAGTTATTTTTCAAATACCTAAGATAATATGTAAATAAAAAATAATTACATTAAATCGCAGGAGTTTTTAAATTATTATTAAAGGATTTTGGGATGTATATTATATTTAGTTTATTCGTTAGTTTATTTCTCTCAATTTGACAATTAAGACCGAAAAGCTCATATATAATATTCTCATTTAAAACATCTTCTGGTTTACCAAAATCTAGTATTGTCCCATTTTTCATTATAATCACTTTATCGCAATAATAACAAGCAATATTTAAATCGTGAATTGCTGAAAACACTGTTAAATTTTGGGATTTTACTATGTCCATTATTTGTAGTTGATACCCAATATCGAGGTGATTAGTTGGTTCATCGAGAATCATAAAATCACTTTCTTGAGCTAATGCCCTTGCAATTAAAACTCTCTGTTTTTCTCCACCAGATAAGTTTAAAAAATTTCTATCTTTAAACCCGAGCATTCCAACTTTTTTCAAACAATTCTCAGCAAGTTCTATGTCATTAGAGTTGCTATCCTCGAATAAACTTTTATGTGCAAAACGCCCTATTAACACCATGTCTATCACTTTAAAGTCAAATTCAGGTCTATTTTCTTGAGCTACTACTGACATATTTTTAGCAATTTCTTTATTAGATAATTTTTTTAAGTTTATATTGTTTAAGAAAACCTCACCTTTATCTGGAGCAAAAACTCTATATATATTTTTGAGTAAGGTTGATTTTCCACTACCATTTGGTCCTATAATTCCAACAAAATCACCTTTATTTATTTCTAAATTTATATTTTTTAATATATGCTTATATTGCAAATCTTTTACGCTTAATTTGATCATGTTAACCTCCAAAAGAATATTTACTCTTTTTTAATAGAAGTAAGAAAAATGGCGCACCAATAAAGGCTGTAACAACACCTATAGGAAGTTCTTCAGGAGAACCAATTATTCTTGCAAGTATGTCAGACCATATTAAGAATAAAGACCCTAAAAGAATAGTTAGTGGAATAAGCTTTTTATGCACAGAACCAGCAATAGTTCTTGAAATATGGGGAATTACAAGACCAACGAAGCCTATTATTCCACTTAGAGATACCATAATTCCAGTTAATAGTGTACTTGTTGCTATTATTATTTTTTTCAAAAGCTTAATGTTAACACCTAAAGTTATAGCCGCGTCTTCACCAAGTAAAATTGCATCTAATGTTTTATGAATTACTAACGCTATTATAGAAGAAACTACTAAAACTAAAAAAGCTAAAAGTAAGTCACCCCATTTAGCGCCAGCAAGTGAGCCAGTCATCCAAAACATTACAGAGTAAAGTTTTCTAACATCTTTGGCTTTAAACATAACAAAGTTCGTTATAGCTGAAAATACAGATGCTACTGCTACTCCTGTTAAGACCAATCCAGAAGAAGAAAACTTTCCCTGTCTACTTGAAATAACAAAGACAATTATTGAAGAAAGTAATGCTCCAATAAAAGCACCTAAATGTACAGATAGGATAGGGAATGATAGTGTGCCACCTAGTAAAATAGTTAGTACAGCTCCGGTTGAAGCACCAGAAGATATTCCAAGTATATAAGGGTCAGCTAGAACATTTTTTGTTAATGCTTGCATCAATACACCAGATAAAGATAGACCAGCACCAACAATTGCGGCAAGAAGTACTCTAGGAAGTCTTAATTGCCATACTATATTTTCTACAGAGTTGGACCAAGTTTTTGGAAAAAACTCTTTGTTTGATATGTTGTTAATTATTATTTTACATAATTCAGTACCACTTATATTTACAGATCCAACATTAATAGCAATCATTATAGAAACTATTAAAAATAGAATTAAGGATATGTATATAAAGGGAAATGTAAGTTTATTCTTTTTCATGTCGATAACTCCTCATTTTAATTCTTAAAAGCTTCCGAATGGAATTTTTCAGCCATAGTTTTTATTGCATTAGAATTTCTTACACCTGCAGTAACATCAGAAAGTCCTAAAACAAAAATATTATTATTTTTTATTGCGTCTACATCTTTTAGAGCTGCATTATTTTTTAAAAAGTTTATTTTTTCTTCTACATTATCAGCAGCATTGTATTGCATAACAATTATATATTCAGGATTTCTATTTACAACCTCTTCCCAAGTCACATTAGCCCAAGGTTTTTCACCATCTTTAAATATATTAACACCACCAGCAAGTCTAATTAAATCTGCTGGTAAACCATTACAAGCAGTAAATGGTGAATCTTCTCCAGAGTCATAAATAAAAGCTCTAACCGGTTCCTTATCTTTAGGAAGGTGAGAAGAGATATCTTCAATTTCTTTTTTCATTTTTGATATAACATTATTAGCATTTTCTTTTACATTAAATATATTTGCTAGATTAGTAAAATCTTCATAAACTGTTTCTATTGTCGCATTAGGACTTTCACATTTTGGAACATAAATTTTTATTTCATTTTCTTTGCAGAACTCAGCATTAAAGTTATTTTCCGTAAAAGTGGACATCCATCCAGTTATAAAATCTGGTTCTACGCCAAGTAAGGTTTCTTTTGAAGGCGTTAATTCAGCTAACTCATTTAATTTGGAATGGGCATCCTTATATTCTGGTAAGACTTCATTATCTTGAAAGGAATATCCAGCTATAGAGTTTTCTAAACCTAAAGCAAGAAGCATCTCTGTTGTAAAGCCACTTAAGCTTACAACTTTTTTAGGAGCTTCGGAGAAAACTTCATCTGCCTTTCCTGAAGGTAAGTCATTATTAATTGTAACTTGAGCATAAGATTTAGTATCAGAGGTTGACTCTACAGAACTTGAAGCATTATTTTCATTTGGATTACCACATCCCCCTAACATAGCTGCAGTTAAAGAAACTGCTAAAATCAATGAATAAATTTTTTGTTTTTTCATCTTGAAATTCCCCCATTATTTTTTAAAATTATAATTTATCATTTATATATTTAAACAAAATATTTTGTTTATTAACTTTATGAAACTAGTAATAGAAATTTAGTAAAATTAAATTTCTTATTAATTTTTAAAATAAAAAAAAGTATCTTAAAGAATTAAGATACTAAAAGATACAATGCTAAAAAATAAATCTATTTTTAATATTTAAACTATAAATAAAATAAGACAATACCATATAGTTAAATTAGCAAACTTAAAATACCTTATCCTAGTAAGTGATTTTAAAACCTATATTGGCAGGTCTCCTGACTTAGATTCAACATAAATTTTTACCTTCCCACAAAAAAATGCAGTGGCATAACAAAAATTTACTCCTCAATACAGTGGCTGGACCGTAAGGGATTTTCACCCTTTTCCCTTTTAAGAAATACTTATACTTCACCAAAATAGTTAATATATTTAATTTTAAATAAAAATTTACAATTACTTCATCAGGATTATAGCACAAAATTTTGCAAAAAGCATATTTCAGAAAATTTAAATTATTATAAAACATATGATTTATTTGCTGTAAGAAATAGACATAAGTTAAATATATTGTATTAAGAGAGTAACAGTAGTATAACAGTATAAAGAATAAATGTAAATATTTTGATACAATTACTTTAAGATGATATAAAAACAAGAAAGGAGAATCCACTAAATAAAATTGTATGTAAAAAGAAAATTATCCATAGAAATATATTTTTAGTGGCAAAATAATAATGAAAACAAATATTTATTTAGTTAGACATGCTCATTCTAATTATAGCGGTGATGAGTTAAATAGACCCTTATCCCATAAAGGAGTTATAGACAGAAATAAAATTACAGAAATCCTTGTAAAAGAAAATATAGATTTAGTAATTTCTAGTCCTTATAAAAGAGCAATAGAAACTGTAGAAGTTGTAGCAAATTTGATAAATAAAAGTATAATTATAGAGGAGGGCTTTAAAGAAAGAAAATTATGTGAATACCCTGTGGATAATTTTGAGGAAGCTATAGTAAAACTGTGGACAAATCCAAGTTTTTCTTTTGAAGGTGGAGAAAGTAATATAGAAGCACAAGCAAGAGGTGTTAATTCATTAAATAATATATTAGACAATTATAGTGGAAAAAATATAGCTATTGGAACTCATGGTAATATCATGGTACTTATTATGAATTATTATTGCAAAAATTATGATTTTGATTTTTGGAAGGAACTTAAGATGCCTGATGCTTATAAATTAATTTTTGAAGATAAAAAGCTCTTAGCTATAGAGGTAATTTGCAAATAAATGTATAAACAACCTATTTACAGATAAACTATCTTAAAATTAAATTTATCTGCAAAAATGATTAATGCTTAGCAATAATATGGAATTTTTGTTAATAAGTTAATTGAAAGTTAATAAGTATGAACATAATAACATATTGACATAAATATAAAATTTTAGATATAATTAGTTCATGGGTGTAAAACCTAAATATGATTAATTTATAAAAGGAGGTAGTAAGATGTTAAACAGATTAATAAGTATAGGATTTAAATTTAATATTGTATTAACTAATACCCTACCTCATGATATAGGTTTATCATAGCCTTTTTGTGTAAATTTTAGTCCTAGGGTATTCCTAGGACTTTTTTTATGCATTAATAGCTGTATTTTCCTGTTTATTGATGGGAAAGTACGGCTTTTTTTCATCTCTGGGGATTCTATATTAAGTAAAATTTGGATAATCATTCTAGAACAATTATCCAAAAAAATTTCTAAATAATAAACAATTTTAAATTTATCTTAATGTTTTAAACATTTTTTTAAATTGACTTGTAGCTGAAGGGGGCGATTTAAGTTGAAGAAAATTTTAAGCTACACGAAAAACCATAAACTAATAACACTAATTGGAACATTAGCTATGATTATTATAATTGGTGTTGACCTAGTAACTCCTTATATTACAAAACTATTTATTGATGATGTAATTGTAAATGGGAATTATGAAATATTAGGAATGTTGCTTAAAGGTATTGCAGCAATAGCATTTACCAAATTTATATTTGGATATGTAAAAGAATTTATGTTTGATTATCTTGGAAGAAAAGTTGCAGGAGATTTAAAACAAAATCTTTTTGATCATATTCAAAGTTTATCTTTTTCATATTTTGATAATATGAATACTGGTGAACTTATGTCTAGAGTAGGTGAAGATGTAGATAATATTTGGGGAGTTATGGGCTTTGGAATGAGATTATTTATAGAAAATATTGTTTACTTCGTTTTATCTACAGTTATCTTACTAAGAATGAATATGCTTTTAACAGTAATTGCACTAATTACTATGCCAGCTATAGCATTTATAACTGTAAAGCTTGAAAAGCAATTGGATTCAGTCTTTGAAGAAATAAGTGATCATACAGCAGTATTGAATACTACTGCTCAAGAAAATATTGCAGGGGTAAAATTAGTAAAAGCTTTTGCGAGAGAAAAGCATGAAATATTAAAATTTCTTAAGTTTAATAATAAAAATTATGATCTTTCTGTCCAAAAATCAAAAATTTGGGGGAAGTTTTATCCTATAGAAGAGTTTTTAGGAAATCTATCTGTACTCTTAGTTAATGGTGTAGGTGGAGTATTGGTTATTAAAGGTACTTTAACTGTAGGAGAACTTGTAGCTTTTAATGGTTATCTATGGCTTTTAATTTGGCCAATGAGAATGCTTGGATGGCTTACAAATATGTTATCTCAAACTAAGGCATCCCAAAAGAAGATAGATGCCATACTTGCTATAGAACCAGATGTAAAGAATATTGAAAATTCCATAGTACTTGAAGATATTAAAGGAGATATATCTTTTGAGAATGTTACTTTTAAATATAAAGAAAAACCAGTTCTTAAAAACATTAATTTAGATATTAAGGCTGGAAGTACGGTAGCAATTATGGGGGCTACTGGCTCAGGAAAATCATCATTAATAAGCCTTTTATTAAGAAATTATGATGTGATGGAAGGCGCAGTTAAGG
This sequence comes from Clostridium sp. UBA6640, assembly GCF_002455975.1. Classification (GTDB taxonomy): domain Bacteria; phylum Bacillota; class Clostridia; order Clostridiales; family Clostridiaceae; genus Clostridium_J. The sequence goes on along the minus strand of NZ_DKLM01000167.1, from coordinate 70,592 downwards.
TTGATGGTCATGATGTTAAAGATGTTGAGTTATATTCTCTAAGAAAAAGTATATCAATTGTACCACAGGACTCTTTCTTATTTTCAGATACAATAGAAAATAATATTAGATATGGAAAAGAAAATGCTACGAGAGAGGAAATAGAAAGGACACTAGAACTTGCTTGTGCAAAAGAATTTGTAGATGAGCTAGAAGAAGGAATTGAAACTTTAATAGGGGAAAGAGGACTTGGATTATCTGGAGGACAAAAACAAAGANNCTTATTAGAAAGTGCTCAATATTAATTCTTGACGATTCAACCTCAGCTTTAGATATGGAAACAGAACATGATCTTCTAAAAAACCTTTATCATAGCGAAAATAAAATTACCACTTTTATTGTAGCTCATAGAATTTCAGCAGTAAAAAATGCAGATTTAATTATCTACATGGATGAAGGTGAAATTGTAGAGTATGGAACCCATGAAAGCCTACTTGAAAAAGGTGGTAAATATTATGAAATTTATAGAACACAATTTAAAGATTTTATAAACTCAGAAAAGAGAAATGAGGAGGTGAGTTAATATGGCTAAGAACTCAATAAATCAAGATGAAAAGATAACTAGTAGATCAAATAGTGAAATATTTTTAAGATTAATAAAATATTTAAAGCCATTTAGAGCTAAAGTGTTTTTTATAATTTTCCTAATGATAATAATTATGATTAGCGGATTATTAACTCCATATCTACTAAAAATATCTATTGATAAATTTATAGGAGCAAAAAATGCTAAAGGTCTTATAATGGCAACTTCAGCAGTTATTATAATTAATTTTATTGGTATGATTTCATCTAGAATTTCAATTATAGAAATGTCTAAGATAACCAATGAAATATTGTTGAATATAAGACAAGAATTATATAATCATATTCAGAAATTATCTTTTGCTTTCTTCGACGAAAGACCAGTTGGAAAAATTCTTGCAAGAGTTATTGGTGATGTTAACTCACTAGCAGAGCTTTTCTCTAGTGGGGTAACTACAGTAATACCACAATTTTTAACAGTTGTATGCGTTGCTGGACTTATGTTTACTATGAATGTAAAACTTGCATTATTAGCTATTATTGTATTACCAATACTATGTTTTACTATGTTCTCTATAGAAACTATATCTAGAAAAAAGTGGCAGATTTATAGACAAAAGCGCTCTAATATGAATGGTTATACTCATGAAGCTTTCTCAGGTGTAAGAATTATTCAAGACTTCACTTATGAAAAAACTAGCTCAGATAAATTTAAATCTTCACTAAAAGAGATGTTGGATGGCTTTATGAAGGCAATTATATTTAATGACTTTTTCTGGCCAATAGTTGAAATATCTTGGGGTATTAGTACACTTATTATATTTTGGTATGGAACCAAGTTCTTCCAAAGTGGAGAGATTAGTATGGGTACAATTGTTGCTTTTATAGCTTATTCTGATATGTTTTGGAGACCAATTATAAACTTAGCTTCTTATTACAATACATTAATAACAAATTTTGCAGCAGCAGAGAGAATTTTTGACATAATGGATGTTGAACCAGATATTATAGATCTGGAAAGTGCTGAAATTATGCCCAAAATTAAAGGTAATGTAGAGTTTAAAAATGTAACCTTTGGGTATGAAGAAGGAACTCCTGTCCTTAAAGATGTAAGTTTTAAAATAAAACAAGGAGAGAACATAGCTTTAGTTGGTCCTACAGGAGCAGGAAAAACAACTATAACTAGTCTTGTGAGTAGATTTTATGACTGCAATCTTGGAGAGGTATTGATTGATGGTAAAAATGTTAAAGATGTTAACCTTTATTCTTTAAGAAGTCAAATGGGAATAATGCTGCAAGATACTTTCCTATTTTCTGACACTATAAAGGAAAATATACGATATGGAAAGTTAGATGCAACTGATGAGGAGATTATAGCAGCTGCAAAAGCGGTAAATGCTCATGAGTTCATTATGAAGCTTGAAAAGGGATATGATACAGAGGTAAATGAAAGAGGTTCAAGACTTTCAGTTGGCCAACGTCAGCTTATTTCCTTTGCTAGAGCTCTTCTTGCTAATCCAAGAATTTTAATTCTTGATGAAGCTACATCTAATATAGATACTGCTACAGAAATATTAGTACAAAAGGGTATTAATAAACTTCTAAAAGGAAGGACATCTTTTGTAATAGCTCATAGATTATCAACTATTAGAGACTGTAATAAAATTATGGTAATAGATGACGGAAAAATAATCGAAGCAGGAACCCATGATGAGCTTATGGCTAAAAAAGGCTTCTATTACGGCTTGTATATGGCACAGTATAGATTCCTTAATGAAGGAGCTTAATAATAGATAATTAAAAATAGATTTCAATAAATTGTTTTCACCTTAGGGGAATGGTATGGGGCCATTCCTCTAAGGTGTAATTATAACAAGCAATTAAGGTGAATTTGTTAAATCTATTATGTGAGATATAGAGATAAAATGATTAATAGAGAATCCTATAAGAGTGAGAGAGAAATTATGATTAAATAAATTGGGGGCTTTAAAATAGAGAAATAGCGGAGAGGAATTTCTAACGATGAATATTAGAAAATATAATGAGAATGAAATAAATTATATAGTTGAACTTTGGTGTGAGGTTTCTAAGAAATCTCACGATTTTATTAATCCGAAATATTGGGAAGAGAAAAAAGAAGATATGGCAATAGAATATATTCCTATGTCTGAGACTTATGTTATAGAAGATAATGGCAAAATATTAGGCTTTGTATCCATGGTGGATAACTATTTAGCAGCATTGTTTATTGATAGCAATTATCATAATAAGGGGTATGGTAATAAGTTATTAAATTTTGTAAAAGAGCGTAGAGATGAAATCCAATTAAACGTTTATGAGAAAAATAAAAAAGCCTATGGGTTTTATTTAAGAAATGGTTTCATTTTAAAAGATGAGTTAATTGATAACGATACAGGAGAAAAAGATTATTTGATGATATGGAAATCTAATTAAGAATTTATAGGGACGGTTCATCATTTTTTTCAAACTTATAAATTTAAAACTAGTGGGGACGGTTCATTACTTTTTATAAATTACAGAATCTATAAACTATGGACAAGGATATCTTGCGAAATCTTAAGTTCTAATGAACCGTCCCTTAAGTTTAGGAAATTACTAAATGGATTTTAAATTATTGGAGACAGTTCATTAACTTTTATAAGTTTCAAATTCAATATATTTTGGATAAGCTACATCTTGAAAATTATATGATTTTTGAACAGTCTCTTATTAATTATTATAAGTAGAAAGGTAATATAAAGTATGTTTGATAAAATAGAAAGTATTATTAATGAAGTAAACAATAAGGAAGAATTTTCTGGAGTTGTTTTAGTAAAAGAAAATGATAATATCATATTTGAAAAATCCTATGGATTAGCAAACAGAAATGAAGAAATTAAAAATAAAGTAGATACCAAATTTGGGATTGCATCAGGAGCTAAAGGATTTACTGCAGTTGCCATATGTCAGTTAGTACAACAGGGATTAATATCATTTGATACCTTATTAAAAGATTGCTTAGATATTGATTTCCCTAAGTTTGATCCGAATATAACCATTCATCATTTATTAACTCATTCTTCTGGAATACCTGATTATTTTGACGAAGAAGTCATGAGTGACTACAGTGTACTATGGAATTCTATGCCAATGTATAGCATATGTGAAGTAAAAGACTTTCTTCCCATGTTTAAAAATAGAGCGATGGAATTTAAACCTGGATACAAATTTAAATATAATAATGCAGGATTTATTGTATTAGGATTAATAATAGAAAAGTTAACAGGTGTAAAATTTACAGAATATATTGAAAACAATATATTTAAAATATGCGAAATGAATGATTCAGGATACTTTTTTATGAACAACCTTCCTAAAAATACAGCCTATGGATATATTGAAAATCATGAGGATAATTCTTGGAAGACAAATATTTATTCCATTCCAGTTGTAGGGGGACCGGATGGCGGTGTTTTTACTACAGCATCAGATATGGCAAAATTTTGGAGTGCATTGTTTAATAATAGACTATTAAATAAAGAATTAACCGAAAAGATATTATCAAGTCAAATACTTGTTGAAACAGATTTATATTATGGATACGGAATTTGGATTGTAAAAAATAAGGAAGACATATTTAAATATACTTTAATGGGTGCTGATCCAGGAGTAAGTTTTAGATCGTCAATATATCCAAAATATAATATTAACTTGACTGTTATGGCAAATAAAGAATATGGAGCAAGTATCATAACAAGGGAATTTGAAAGTAAAATCTTAAGTGAGTACTAAAGATTTTATTAAATTATTAGGGACGGTTCATTACTTTTTATAAATTATAAAACATATATATTGTGTACAAGGTATATCTTAGAAAATTTACAGTTTTAATGAACCGTCCCCTAAATTTAAAGGTGAGTATGTTAGATTGAGGTAGCAGAGTCTAATAAAAGAGCTATCAAACCATATGGAAAAGTAGGATTTGATATTTTTGCTACCTATAATGGTAAAATATTAAGATAAAAAATGAAGATTTTATGGAGGAGAAAAGCAGTTGAAAAATAAAAATTGATAAAAGATAAATGGAGTGATTTTTATGAAGCATTTAAGAAAAGTAGTTGGAGAAAATTGCTATTTATCTCCTGTAGATACTCAAGAAGCTGATAAGGTTGCTAAGTGGAGTAATGATATAGAAATTGCTATTAGAACTGGTGATGCTTCTGACATGATAAGTTATGAAGTGCAAAAGGGATATCTTCAAAATATGAATAATAATGGTTATGCATTTTATATTGTTAGAAAAGATAATGATGAAGTTGTAGGAATTGGAAGATTGATGAGAGTGGATTTAATAAATAGAAGAGCTACACTTGGAATGTTTATAGGAGAAAAAAGCTGCTGGGATATAGGAATAGGAACAGAAGCAACAAAATTGATATTAGATTTTGGCTTTAACATCATTAATTTAAATAATATAATGATTGAAACTTTTTCTTTTAATGAAAGAGCAATACAGGCATGTAAAAAGTGTGGATTTAAAGAAATAGGCAGACGCAGAAAAGCAATAATATATGGGAAAAAACAGTATGATGAAGTTTATATGGACATACTTTCTGAAGAATTTGAAGGAAACTTAATTAATAATATATAGAGGGATATTCTAGCAAAATAAATTAAAGAATAGATGACGATTTAGTTTAAGTGAGCAAGAGGGTGATTAATATGGATATTATAAAACATAATAGTAAAGCTTGGGATGGTGAAGTTAAAGCAGGAAATATATGGACTAAGCCAGTTTCAAGCGAAATTATAGAAGCTGCCAGAAAGGGACAATGGGGTATTTATCTTACTCCAACTAAGATAGTTCCAAGGGAGTGGCTTGGAGATTTAAAGGGAAAAAAAGTTTTATGTTTAGCTAGTGGAGGAGGACAGCAAGGCCCTATTTTATCAGCTGCCGGTGGAGAAGTCACTGTTTTTGATAATTCGATAGAGCAATTAAAAGGTGATGAATATGTAGCTGAAAGAGAAGGACTTAATCTTAAAACCATTCAAGGAGATATGAGAGATTTATCTTGTTTTGAAGATGAAAGTTTTGATTTAATTGTTCATCCTATATCTAATATTTTTGTAGACAATATTTTAGTAGTATGGAAAGAAGCTGCGAGAGTGCTAAAGAATAGTGGAACATTAATTTCAGGCATATCAAATCCTATAAATTATATATTTGACTATAAAAAGCTAGATAAAGGGATATTTGAAGTTAAATACTCAATTCCATATTCAGATTTAGAAAGCTTGAGTAAAGAAGACATAGATGAGTTTATTGAAAAAGATTATCCTTTTGAATTTGGACATACCTTAGAAGATCAAATTAAGGGACAAATTGATGCAGGATTCGTTATTACAGGATTTTATGAAGATACTTATGGTGGAAAGTCTATTTTAGATAAATATATAAATACCTATATTGCTACAAGAGCAGTAAAAACAAGCTGTAAATAAATATTATAGATGGAGGGTTAATTATAGATATAAATAATTTGAAGGAATTTGTCAATCCATATTATAAAAATAAGGATATAATGCATGATTTATCTCATATAGAAAGAGTATTAAAGTATGTAGAGAAACTATTAAAGGAAGGAAAGTATGAAGCTGATATTGATATTCTAATCTATTCAGCATATTTTCATGGATTTATATATAACAGTGAAGAAAGAATAATTCAGTGGCTACAAGAGCAAGGACTTTCAAGGGAAAAAATAAGTAAAATAATTAAAGTATCTTGGGAATCTCAAAAGGATAATATAGCAGAAACTTTAGAAGGTAAGATATTACATGATGCACATATGATTGAAGGTGGAAAAACATATCTAGTTGTAAAGTCTTTAATAACAGGCTCAGTAAGAGGTCAAACATTAGAAGAAACAATTAGGTATATTGAAGAAAATGTTTTAAATAAAGGTACTTGCTATCTACAAGAGGCAAAAACTATTTTCAAAAATCAACAAGAATTTGCAAAGCAATTTATAAAGGATTTAAAAGAAGGTTTACAATAAAATTAGGGGACGGTTCATTGTGTTTGGAATTATATGTAAATGCGGTAAAGATTAAATATTTTAATGAACCGTCCCTGATATTTATAAGATGAAATAAATACTATTCAATTAGGAGATGGGGTTATGATTAAGATTAGGCAATTAACGGAAGTAGATATGAAACAAGCAATGGAATTGAAGATTTTGTGCTGGACAGAAGAGTTAGCTGGTAAGGCTGAAAACACTCTTTCACTTTCAAAATAATGGCAATTAATCTTATATGATGAGTAAAATTAGTAAATGCACAGGAAAATATATAAGATATTTTTAGGAGGTTAATGAAATGAAAAATAAAATAAAATTACTTCCGATAGATGCAAAATCACAATCAATATTTAAGAACTTGATGACTTTGTATTTGCATGATTTATCAGAGTTTGCAGATGATTTAAAAATAAATTCTGAGGGATTATTTGAGTATAATGGAATTGAATATTATTTTAAAAGTGAAGATTTAAAGCCATTTTTTATTTATGTAGATGCAGATATAGCAGGCTTTGTTCTTTTAAACAGTGGCAAATATGTGCCGGAGAATATAGATTACTCTGTACATGAATTATTTTTGATGAAAGCTTATAGAAAAAAAGGCATAGCATCTGTGGTTATAGAAAAACTTTTTGAATTATATAAAGGGAATTATAAAGTAGTACAGTTATATCATAATACTCCAGCAATAAATTTTTGGAGAAATTTTTATAAGAAGAATTCTATTAATTATAAGGAGTTTGAAGAAGTAATAGATGATCAAAGGGGTATATTCCAAATTTTTTCAGTAACTTAGATGATAATTGATAGATAAGAGAGCAGTTTTGAGGAGGGGGTTAATATGGAGGATTTAGTAATTAGCGAGGAATGTCCAATAGTTGAAGAATATATTGAATTAAGAAAAGCTGTAAAATGGAGAGTAATTGACATAGAAAATATAGAAAAGGGATTAAAAAATTCTATATACTCTGTATGTATTAGAGATAAGAATCGTATGATAGGATTCGGAAGAATTGTAGGAGATGGCGGAACAGTTTTCTATATACAAGATATCATTGTTGATCCTCAGTATCAAAACAAAAAAATAGGTACTAAAATTATGGAGAAAATAATGAACTATATTGAAAATAATTGTTCAAAAGATGCAATTATAGGTCTTATTGCTATAAGTGAGCTTAATGATTTTTATTCCAAATTTAGGTTTGTTCATAATGAAAATAACTATTTTTACCGCTTAAATATGTAATATTATTAGTTTAAGATTTTGGAGGAATTAGTATGTGGATCACCATTGATTCAGAACATTACATTTTTAACTTTCATAAAGATTCTTTAGCAGAAAAGAATATACAGCATATTATTTGTTGTCAAGAAAATTGTTATGATGTTATTTGTAGAGTTCTTATAATAGTTCTTGATAAGAAAATTAATTATTATCTATGTAATACTAGAGAAGAAGTAGGAAAACTTTGTGGAGACAATGAACCGTGTAATGGATTCTGTAGATACCCAGATAAAGAAAAAGATGGTGTTTATGCTCTCTACAATGAAGATATTAAATGTTTAGGATATCATGAAGATGCCCATTATATTGCATTTATGCAATAGGAAAGGCAAGTAGAAATTTTATTAGAGAAGGACTTGCTATGTGCTTTGATAAACTATGGTGGGGAATACCAAATGAAGCATGGATAAAAGAATTTGTAAAGAAAGGTAACTATATATCAATTAGGAATTTAATGAATAATGAAGAATTTTTTAGGGGTAATGGAACATTTACTTATACTGTAGCTGGTGCATTTACTAACTTTTTAATAACAAACTATGGCAATGAGAAATATAATAAGTTTTATTCAACCTGCGATGATTATGCTGAAGAAAAGTTAGAACAAGTTTATGGAAAAACTATAGAAACTTTAGAAAAAGAGTTTTTACAAGATATAAATAATATTGAGTTCAATAATGTAATTAGAAAATACATTTTAGATAATATTTAATTGGAGGTTGTAAATTTGAGATTGTTTCATGTCAGTGAAGAAAGTGATATAAAGGTATTTAAACCGCGTATTCCAAGTAGAAATGATGTAGATAAATCCAAGGGTTTGGTATGGGCGATAAACGAAAAATGCTTACCAAATTTTTTAACGCCAAGGGATTGTCCGCGTGTAACCTATTATTCTACAGATAAGACAAATAAAGAAGACTTAAAATATTTCTCATCTAAAACTTCAAATCATGTGATTGCCATTGAAAATAGATGGTTTCAAATAATGAAAAATACAACACTCTATTTATATGAATTTAACTCTAGCAATTTTTATGTTCAAGATGAAATAGCAGGATATTATGTAAGTGAGCATATGGAGATTCCTTTTAACAAGATAATAATAGAAGATTTATTTTTAGAATTATTAAAACGTAATATAGAAATAAGAATTGTAGATAATTTATGGGATTTATGTAACGAAATAAAAGAAACAACCTTAAATTGGTCTATGTGTAGAATGGCATATGCATCAAAAGAATAAGAATAAATATAAGGGACGGTTCATTACATTTTATAAACTATTAAAGTTTATAAAGTGTAATGAACCGTCCCCTTGAAAATTAAAAATTAAGCGTTTGTTTTTCCAGGCATTAATTTATCTTTTATTGAATCTACCATTATAGCTATAGCGTTATCTCCTGATATATTACAAGCAGTTCCGAAACTATCTTGAGTTATATATAAGGCTATCATAAGTGCTAATTGAGCTTCGGTAAAATGTAAATTTGTTTGAAGAAGACCTAATGCAGCCATTACAGCACCACCAGGCACTCCAGGAGCAGCTACCATTGTTACACCTAACATAGCTATAAATCCAGCAATCTGTCCAAAGTGTATAGGCATTCCATTCATTAACATTATAGTTATACTACAAGCAGTTAAAGTTATAGTACTTCCAGAAAGATGAATAGTTGCACAAAGAGGAACTACAAACTCTCTTACTCCTCTTGAAACTCCATTGTTTTCTGCACATTTTAAATTTACAGGGATAGTTGCAGCAGAAGATTGAGTCCCGATAGCAGCTAAATATCCTGGAATTTGATTTTTTAAGCAAGCAAATAAATTCTTTTTACCTAATATAGAAGCAACTAAGAATTGTATTACTATTATAGTTAAATGCATTAAAAGTATTACTAGGAAAACCTTCCAAAATACTGAAAGGATTCTGCCAACTTCACCTGCAAATGTCATATTTGCAAAAATACCCATAATATAAAAAGGTAGAAGCGGAATAATGACATTAGATATTGTTTTTTCCATTACTTTTTGAAATTCTGAAGCTACATTATATAAAGCTTTAGTTTTAAGGGCTGCAATACCAAGTCCTAGTAAAAAAGCTAAAACTAGAGCTGTCATTACTGGCATCAATGGTGGAATAGCAATCTCAAATAGCGGTTCTAAAAGCTTTTCTTCTGGATTTCCTGCATTGGATAAATTTGCTGTTGTTTGCACAAATTTTGGGAATAGATTAGAAGCTACAAAGAAGGAAAAAAATCCAGCTACTAAAGTAGAACCATATGCTAGAAGTGTTGTTATTCCAAGCATTTTTCCAGCACCTTTTCCTAAATCAGCTATTCCAGAAACTACGAAACCTAAAATTATTAAAGGAATTGCAAAGTCTAAAAAGCTTGCGAATATGGAGCTAAAGGTTGCTAAGATCTCCACAATACCTTTTGGTAAGAAAGAACCAATAAGTATACCTAATATGATTGCGATAATTAATTTTGGTATAAGACCAATCTTTTTCATAAATATAGCACCTCCAATTATTTAAGTTATTTAAAAAAGATATAGTAGATATAGTATAGCAAAAAAAGTTTGATTTAGATTATTATTATGTAATAATTCATAAAAAATACACTAATCATGCATAACAACTATATATTATTTTGAATTAAAGTGTTTTAAAGTATTTTGGAGAACTATAATGTATAATTGATGAAAGTACAATTTATTGATTTTTACAAAGTTAAAGCAAATATTTATAACGATTTAATACATGTTCTTAATTTTTTATTAACTTATTAACATATTTTTTAATAAGCATACTAATTGGCATATATTAGAAGAACCATTTAATAAAAAATGGAAGTATATAAAAGATAGTGGAGAAAGATATATAAATTTACTACATTTACAGTTTATAAATATAGTAGAAGAATTCCAAATGTTGTGGCTTAAATATTAATGGTTCAAAATTGAATGGACGGAAATTTTAGGATGGTTATGAGATTGAGTGTAGGAGATATAGGGTACATTTAAATTATATTGAATTATTTAAGTATGATTTAATTGATAATTTAAGTTTATTTGAAAAGAGTAGACTTTAATATTTATACAGATAAGAAGGAGAAGAAATAATGTTTATATTTGAAACAACAAATGAGTTATGTTGCCTTGCTAAGGGTAGAGGTGAATTTTATGCAAAAAAAGGTGCAATGATAGGATATAAAGGAGATTTCAGATTTGAGAAATCATTACTAGGACCTAACAATAATCGAGGTGCATTAGGCGCTTTAATGGGATATGTAAAAAGAAATATAACAGGAGAAAATATTGAACTTATGACTGTAGAGGGAGATGGAGAAGTATATTTAGCAGAAAATGCTTATCACGTCACTGTAATAGACTTAGAACCAATGGATGGTGTGTGTGTTGAAAGTGAAAACATTCTTGCCTTTCCTAAAGAAATACATTATGATGTATCCTTTGTTGGAACAGGAGTAATTTCTCAAAGGGGATTATGTTCTACTCAATTTACAAATAAAACAAATCAAATATTATCTGTTGCAGTGTTGTCAGATGGAAATCCTTTAATACTAGAAGGTCCTTGTGCAGTAGATCCAGATGCAGTAGTTTGTTGGACAGGAAGAAATCCTTCCATTGGAACTCAAGTAGGATGGAAAACTTTAATTGGACAAACCTCCGGTGAAAGTTATTATCTTCAATTTAATGAACTAGGACAAAAGGTAATAATTCAGCCTTCAGAAAGATTGTCTGGACTTAAGCTATCTATTGATTAGTTATATACATATAATGTTATTTCTACTATAGATAATAATATTTTTAAGTTAGGGGACGGTTCATTACTTTTTATGCTTTATAAAAAGTAATGAACCGTCCCCATAATAATATGAAAAGTTTGAATTGTGAAGTAGATTTTATTTCAAATATTGGCTATAATCTTTCATAACACAAAAAAATAAGGAGTAGTAAAAATATGGTTATAAGGAAAATACAAAAAGAAGATAATAGAAGAATAGAAGAGGTTATAAGAACTTGTTTAATAGAATTTGGAGGAAATAGAGAAGGGCTTGCTTGGGCAGATCCAGAATTATCATATTTATCCGAAGTTTATAAAGATGATAATTGTGAATATTGGGTTGTAGAGGATAATGGTGAAATTATAGGAGGATGTGGAATAGCGCCTATGAAAAATCTTGAGGGTATTTGTGAACTTCAAAAAATGTATTTATTAAAAGAAGGTAGAGGAACAGGAGTAGCTAATAATCTTATGAAGATAGCTTTAGAGTTTGCATCGAAGTATTATGATAAATGTTACCTTGAAACTTTAACTAATATGGGAGCTGCAAATAAATTTTACAAAAAGCATGGTTTTAAAAGTCTTGATAAGCCTATTGTTGAAACGGAACATTTTTCCTGCGATGCATGGTATATAAAAGATTTAAAATAGATAGTAAATTTATTTAAATATCTTAAAATAAATATTTGGGGTGTTGAGAAATGATTGGATTAAAAAGAGGGATTGTGAAATTAGCTCCATATACCTATGAATGGAAAGAAGAATATAATAAGGAAGAAAAATTACTGCACTCAGTAATAGGAAAATATGTTTTAGATATTCAACATGTAGGCAGTACATCAATAGAAGGACTTGATGCTAAACCTATTATTGATATAGCAGTGGCTGTTGAATCACTAGATAAAGTAGAATGTTTTAAAGATTTATTAGAAGATATGGGTTATCAGTATGGAGGCAATGCAGGAGTAGAGGGTAGACTTATGTTTGCTAAGGGCAGTGAAGATTTAAGAACTCATTATTTACATATAGAGACTTTAAATGGACCTATATGGAAAAATCATATATATTTTAGAGATTATCTTAGATTGCATAAGGAATATATTCATCAGTATTTAGAGCTAAAAAGAGATTTAGCTGAAAAGTTTGAAGATGATAGATATTCATATACTAATGAAAAAGACAAGTTTATTAGTATGGTATTAGAAAAAGCTAAAGAAGAATTTTCATAAGTTGAATATTGCTTATTAAAGGAGGAAAGAAATTCCTCCTTTAGCTATATAATTTTAATATAACTATGATAAAAACTAAGAATAACATAGGGCTAAGTATAGGCTAGAATTTTTCTGAATTAAATTGACACAATATTAACAAAATTCTATACTTAATATATAAAATTTATAGGGGGCAATTGTATGGTTGTAAAGGTATGTGTGGGAAGTGCTTGTTATCTGAAAGGATCTCACAAAATTATAAAGGAACTACAAAGATTAATTGAAGAAAATAACTTAAAAGATAAGGTAGAATTAAAAGCAGCATTTTGTTTGGGACATTGTACTAAGGCAGTATCAGTAATGATTGATGATTCAGATATATATACGATAGAGCCTAATTTTGTTGAAGAGTTTTTTAACTTAGAGATTGTAAAGAAGGTGATGTAATGCAGGTGATGGATTTTTCTCCAGCTAACTGTAAGAATTGTTACAAATGTGTTAGAACTTGTTCTGTAAAAGCTATTGAGGTTAAAAATCATCAAGCTAAGATTATAGAAGAGCGTTGTATAGCTTGTGGTCATTGTTTTGTAGTTTGCCCACAAAATGCTCGAAATGTACTTTCCGATTTAGAGCATATGAAATCTGCAATTAAAAATGGTGATAAAGTTATTGCACAAATTGCACCTGCTTTTCGTGGATTTTTTGAAAATTCACCTAAAATTGTTACTGCATTAAAAAAGATGGGATTTCAAATTGTAGAGGAAGTTTCAATAGGCGCAGAGCTTGTCTCTCAAAGCTATGAAGAAATTATTAGAGAAAGTGACAAAAAAGAATTTTTAACAAGTTGTTGTCCATCAGTAATCATGTTAATAGAACAATATTATCCTGAGTTAATATCTAATATACTTCCTGTGGTTTCTCCTATGATTGCTCATGGGAAAGCCATAAAAGTAAGGCATCCCGATAGTTTTGTAGTGTTTGTAGGGCCTTGTATATCTAAAAAATATGAAGCATTGTTGGAAGAGAATAAAGGGATTGTTGATGCAGTATTAACCTTTGATGAATTGATTCAATGGATAAGTGAAGAAAACATTAATATTGATAATTTAGAAGAAAGTAATGTAGATAATTATGGTTCAAGAAGAGGAAATTCCTATCCACTATCAGGAGGAATATTAAGTGCTATAAAATCTACAGCTTTATCAAAGAATATAGATTTAATAAAAGTTGATGGTATAGAAAATTGTAAATCTTTGCTGGAAGCATTAAAAAACAATGATTTAAAGAATGTTTGCGTTGAACTAAGTATTTGTAATGAAAGCTGTTTAGGCGGTCCAGGGGGGACAGCTCAAGAAGGGACATCTTTTAAGAGAATACAAAATTTGCATAAATATATAAGAACAAGAGAANNGGAAATTGATTATAAAGATCCTTTAGTGGATTTAAGTCGTACTTTTAAAGATAGAAGTATAAAAAGTCATATGCCTACAGAAGAAGAAATAAAAGAGATTTTAAGTAAAATGGGTAAGTATGAAAAAGAAGATGAATTAAATTGTGGAGCTTGTGGTTATGATAGTTGTTATAAAAAAGCTATAGCAGTATCACAAAATATGTCCCAAATAGATATGTGCCTTCCTTATATGAGGTCTATTGCTGAAAGAATGAGCAATGAAATCTTTCAGAATTCACCTAATGCTATTTTATTACTAGATAAATCTTTAAATATTGTTGAAATAAATCCTATAGCAAAAAAAATTTTCAAAGTAGAAAATAAAGATTTAAGTGGGGTATCTATTTCTACTATTATGGATGATACTACCTTTAAAAAAGTAATCAAAGATAAAAAAAGTATTCCTAAACAAAAGGTAAGTTACTCAGAATACGATTACTATGCTTATAGAAGCATTATATATATGGAAAAACAGTCTGCGCTTTTAGTTATTTTTACAGATATTACAGAGGAAGAGAATAGAAAACTTGAACTTACTAAAATAAAAGAAAGCACTCTAGATGTTACTCAAACTATAATTGATAAGCAAATGAGGGTAGCTCAGGAGATAGCAAGTCTTTTAGGGGAAACTACAGCAGAAACAAAGGTTGCATTAATGAAGCTTAAAAAGGTATTGAAAGAGGAAAAAGAAGTATGATTAAATATTTTATTGATGTAGCTAATTTTAGCATGAATAAATATGGTGAAGAACTTTGTGGAGACAATGTAGAGATAGCTAAAACAGAAAATGGAATGATCATTGTTATGGCAGATGGGCTAGGTAGTGGGGTGAAAGCAAATATATTAGCAACTTTAACTTCTAAAATTGCTATAACAATGCTCAAAGAAGGCGCAAGTATTGAGGATACTATTGAGACTATTGTAAATACTCTTCCAGAATGTCAAGTTAGAAAATTAGCATATTCAACTTTTACAATAATACAAATTACTAATGATGGTGAAGTTTATATGGTTGAATATGATAATCCACCAATATTTTTCTTTCGCTATGGTAAGTCTTGTGAAGTTTATAAAGAAGAAAAAAATATTAATGGAAAGAGAATATATGAAAGTAGATTTTATATGGGAGAGCACGATGTATTGACATTAGTAAGTGATGGAGCAATTCATGCGGGAGTAGGACAACTATTAAATCTAGGATGGCAATGGGAAGATATAAATACTTTCTTAGAAAGTATCATAGTAAAAGAGAGATATGTTGAAAATATTGCAAGACATCTTATAGAAGTATGTAATAATCTTTATGATAATAAGCCAGGCGATGATACAACTGTAGTAACTATAAAATTAAAACCAGAAGAGTATATAGATATATTTACAGGGCCACCTAAAAATATAGAAGATGATAAGTATATGATTAAAAAACTTTTAGAAAGCAAAGGTAAAAAAGTTATTTGTGGTGGTACTACTGCTAATATAGTAGCTAGAGAATTAAAGAGAAAAATAGATATAGACTTAGAAAGTTTTGACAAAGAAATCCCTCCTATGGGATATATGAAAGGAATGGACTTAGTTACTGAAGGACTATTAACACTAAATAAAACTGCTGAAATAATAGGTGAATATATAAGTCAAAAGAAAAATAAAGCAATAACTTCACCTATTGAAGGCGAAGATGGAGCATCAAGGCTTTCTAAAATGCTTATAGAAGAAGGAACTCATATTCATATTTGGGTAGGTCAAGCTATAAATCCTGCTCATGTAAATCCACTATTTCCTTCAGATTTCAACCTAAAAATAAAGGTAGTTAAAGAGTTAGAAAAATACTTAAAGAAATTAGGAAAATATGTAGAGATAAGTTATATATAAAAGCTTAATTAGATTGTTTATAAGTAAAAATAAAATATAAGTAAGGAGATTTAAAATGGATAGAGAGGCAGAGGATTTAAGAATTTCCGAAATGCTTAAGTTTTCAAAAACTTTATGGGAAAAGAATAAGGATAATTGGTCTCCTATGGAACCTAAATATGGTAAGAGTTTTATATTATACATGATAGAAGAAATAGGAGAAGTTATATCCATAATAAAGAAAAAAGGTGAAGATGAAATTATGGATAACAATGAAGTTAGAGAAAGATTTATTGAAGAGATGGGTGATGTTTTAATGTATTATATGGATGTACTTAATAGGTTTAATATCACTAGTGAAGAATTCTCTAAAATATATTTTAATAAATATATTAGTAATATGGATAGAAATTATGAAAAGCAATATAAAGACTTTATTACGAATAAGTGATAATGAAATGATAGAAGAAGTTTTTTATATAAATAAGTATTAATTTGAACTAGGGATAAAGTAAAATAATTATTAAGTTTATCTATAAAGTTTAGTGAAGAAATTTCATATTATTCACTAAATTCTTTTTTTGTCATTTACAACGTAACAATGTTATGTTACAATTAAAATACTTTGATATTACATAAAAAGGGAATAATGGGGGCATTTTATGGAAGCAATTGTGAAAGTAGACAATGTTAGAAAATGTTTTTATAGCAAAAAGAAGAAATTTTTTAGGGTTGTTGAAAAGAAAGAGTTTAAAGCTGTTGATGGGGTCAGCTTTGAAATTAATAAGGGCGAAGTTTTTGGATTATTAGGACCTAATGGTGCAGGAAAAACCACTGTAATAAAAATGATAACAGGATTATTAAGACCTACTAGTGGACAAATAAAAATTAAAGGTTTAGATGTGGATAAAAACTCTATTGAAGCATTAAGAAATCTGGGAACAGTATTAGCAGGAGATAGAAGTATATACTGGAAACTCACTGCTAGGGAAAATTTAGAATACTTTGGAGCTCTTTATGGATTAAATAAAAAAGAAGCGGCTAAAAGAGCAGATGAAATATTAAAAAAGTTAGGATTAGTTGATAAAGCTGATGAACTAGTAGAAAAGTATTCTACAGGAATGAAGCAAAAAGTTGCTCTTGGAAAAGCATTAATGCCTAATGCTCCTATAGTCTTATTAGATGAACCTACTTTAGGATTAGATCCACAATCAGCGTTAAATTTAAGAGAAATTATTTTAGATATAAAAAATGAAGGGAGAACTGTACTTTTAACTACTCACTATATGGAGGAAGCTGATTTTTTAAGCGATAGAATTGCAATAATGGACGGGGGAAAAATTATTGCTTTAGATACTCCAGAGAATTTAAAGAGTAGACTAAACGATACTAAATCTATAAAAGTGGAGTTAAATAATTGCAGTGAAGAATTTTTAGAATGTGCAAGAAATATAGATGAAGTAGATAAAGTTATATCTAATTATGTAGAAGATAAAAGAATCTATGAAATTATTATTCAACATCATAGTAACAATGGAATAATGCAAAACCTTTTGGAATGTATATCTAATAATGGTCTTAAAGTTATTAATATTAATGTGCTGGAACCTTCCCTTGAAGATGTGTTTATTCATTTAACAGGGAAGAGTCTTAGGGAGTAGGTGATAGCATGAATAGATTAAGAGTTATTTTTGCCATATTTAAGAAAGATCTTCGACAAACTTTAAGATATTCTACTTGGTATATAAATCTAATAATATGGCCATTAATCATGCCAATGATGTATATATTATCGGCAGTAGGTATGGGAGGTAATGACAGTGAAAGTATGGCTATTTTTGAAAGTGTCACAGGTGCAGATAATGTAGTTAGTTATATAGTTATAGGTACTATGGTATGGATGGCAGTTAATATGATTATGTGGAGCTTTGGTAACTACTTAAGAAATGAACAGAATAAAGGAACTCTAGAATCTACATGGCTTTGCCCTATAAACCGATTTGACATTTTAATTGGTGGGGGACTAATTTCTATGTTAATGCTGATTTTCCAAGCAGTAATTTCCATACTAGAGTATAAATTGATTTATGGCATTACTTTTACTGGAAATGTTTTAGAGTGGGTAGTACTTTTTTTAATAATTATGCCAGCTACCTTTGGAATAGGAATGTTATTTGCAAGTTTAATATTGTGGCTTAAACAAGCCAATGCCACAATAAATGTGATAAGAGGAGCGGTGATGATACTTTGTGGAATAAGCTTTCCTATAACTGTAATGCCAAACTCTTTGCAGTTTTTATCTAAACTACTACCTTTTACTCATGGTATAGAAGCAGCCAGAACAGTTATGGTTACTGGAGGAAATTTATTTACTGCAAGTAAAAGTATTATGATTTGTTTAGTTCAAGGTGTAATAATATTGATATTAGGTAGAATAGCCTTTGGGTTTACTGAAAGAAAAGTAAGAGAAGTAGGCTCTTTAGAAAGGTTTTAGGGGGGAGAGGTCTATATGGAGAAAATAAAAAGAGGGCTAAATATTTTTAGAGCAGTATTTATAATGCAAATGAAGATATATTTTAGATACCCTATAAATTTTTTTATGACTTTAATTGATCCTATTATATGGCTTGCACCAATTTATTTTATGAGTAAGTGTTTTAGTTTAAATGGAAAGTTTCCTGGCTTTGAAAAATATGCAGGAAACTCTGATTATATGGGATTTGTAATTTTAGGATTTATGGTATCTACTTATGTTTGGACTGTATCATGGAGTATGGGTTTTGCGCTAAAAGAGGAAATGACACAGGGCGTTTTAGAATCAAATTGGAGTGCACCTGTAAGCAGAATAGGACTACTAATAAGTAAAAGTGCTTTTCAATTTTGTGTAGCAACTTTTGAAATTATATTAACAGGGATATCTTGTTACTTTGTATTTGGATTTACTGTGAATGCTAATATATTAAAAGCATTATTGTTTATAACGCCTGGAGTTATAGGATTACTTGGACTAGGATTAGCAATCTCTTCCGCAGTACTATTGTTAAAAGAAGCAAATACAATAATTGATATAGGAAATAATTTAGTTATAGGATTTTCAGGGGGATATTTTCCACTAAAAGTGCTTCCAAAATGGGCATTGTTTATATCTTCAATGATACCATTAACCTATATGTATGATAGCACAAGGGCAATACTTTTAGAGCAAAATTCAATAATGCCACTATCTAAAGAATTTTTACTATTAATATGTTCCATGGTTGGATTTTGCTTAATGGGAGCATTAGTATTTAATACTATAGAAAAAAGATGTAGAACTAAGGGTATACTAGGAACGCATTAATTATCCATAGAAGGGACGGTTCATTAGATTTATTAGATTAGTCAATGTATAATCTAATAAATTTAATGAACCGTCCCTTTGATTTAATTAAATTTAGCTTAGTACTTGATAGATTTGTCAATAATTATAATAAATCATAATTATTGGAGGAGTTTTTAAATGGCGAGAAAGGCAAGAGAATTATGTGACACAGGGATATATCATGTTATGACGAGGAGCTTTCCAGGTAAACTTTTATTTTATAACGATAATGATAAAGAAGTTATGCTAAGGATTTTAAGAAAACTACAAATAGAAGAAAATTTTAAAATATATGCCTATTGTTTAATGGATAATCATACACATTTTTTAATTGATATCAATGGTGGTGAATTAGGAAAAGTTATGAAAAAACTTAATTTAAGATATGGAGGATATCTTAGAAAAAGCAAAAAGCATGAAGGGCCTGTATTTAGAGATAGATATAAAAGTAAACCTATAAATAATGATACTTATTTAATAGAAGTTTCAAAATATATACATAGAAATGCAGTGGATATCACAGGGTATAAAGATAGGCCGGAAGATTATGAATTCTCTAGTTTATCGCTATACTTAGGATTAAAAAAAGATAAGTTTAAAATATGTGATGAAGCTTTAATTATGAGATTATTTGGAAAAACAAAGAAAAAAGCAAGAGAAAACTATTATAAAACTATGTTTAGGATAACAAATGAAAGAATTAAAGAGATAGAATTTGAAGTTGAGAAATCTGAATATAGAAGTGAAAAAGTAATTTTGTTTAGAAATTTAAATGATGAACAAATACGAAATTTTATATGTAAGAAAACAAATACAAAAGAAATAGAACTCAATCTAAAATATAGAAGAAAAAGTAGAGAAGTAAAGGCACTTTATGTAGTATTTTTAATACAATTTGCAGGTAAAAAAGCTAAAGATATATGTGGCCTAATAGGAAATGTAACACAATCTAATATATCTAAACTTTGCAGCGATGGTATTGAATTAATCTTAAAGGATAAATTTCATAAAAAGTTATTAGATGAATTTATAGAAATGAACAGCAAAGTGATAGCATGTTAAGAGAGTAATAAAAAATAAATTTTGATTTGAAAAATAATATTTTAATTCTTCTAATGGACAAGCTATTGAAATTACAGAAATTTGTGTTAAAGGTTTAGTGCTATATAATATAAAAACTGGATTTTGTAGAAAAAAAGTTCTGTAGCTAGGGACGGTTCATCATTCTTTTACATTAATCGTTAATAAATTATATATAATGAACCGTCCCTATATTATATATTATAAAATTTATATGAATAGTTGAACTATCATTTAGGTGAAACATATAAATGTAGAAGCTGTAATATTGATGTTAGAAATATATGGTATAATTTTCATATATTAACCTATGGTATTAGTTAAATATAATTACTACAATAGGCTATAATTTAAAATAAATGTAGAGATTCAATATAATTAAAGGTTAGTTAAGCTTTTACATAATGATACCAATATAATTAATTAGACAAACATATAGACGATTATTTATATGGAAGGATTGTATTAAAGAATAAGGGTGAAATTATGAAAAATAATATATTAAATGAAGTTCCGACTTTAGAGGAGGCAAAGTTAATTTTAAAAGAAGCAAAAAGCTTAAATCCAGGTCCATGGGTAGAACACTCTAAGTATACTGGACAAGCTGCTAAGTTAATAGCAGAGAATATAGAAGGTTTAAATTCAGAGGTTGCAGAGGTATTAGGAATGCTTCATGATATCGGAAGAAGAGTAGGAGTATATAAAATAAGACATAGTATAGACGGATATAATTACGCTATGGAAAAAGGATATAGTTTATTAGCAAGGATTTGTATTACACATTCTTTTCCTTATAACAATATAAATATAATTTTGGATGAATGGGATAGTACTGAGGAGAATTTTAGCTTTCTTAAAAGATATTTAGAAGAAGTAGAATTTAATGATTATGATAAATTAATACAGTTATGTGATGCATTGGCTTTGCCAAGTGGATTTTGCCTTTTAGAAAAAAGAATGGTTGATGTAGCTCTAAGATATGGAATGAATGAGCTTACAATACCAAAATGGAAAGCTACTTTTCAATTGAAAAATTATTTTGAAGAGAAAATGAACAAATCCATTTATAATGTATTGCCAAATATAGCTCAGAATATATTTAAATAATGTTAAAAAATATATAAATAGATTTTGAGGTTATTTTAATCTCTTAGGGACGGCTCATCAAAAAATATATAAATGGATAAAAGATAACATATTAAAAAAGAATGAACCGTCCCTCTACATATTAAGATTATTGTTAGAAAAATCATTAATTTAGTTAATATATAAGGGACAGTTCATGAAAATATATAAAATAATGTTGTGTAAGTTCAAAAAAGAATGAACCGTCCCTTTACATATTAAGATTACTGTTAGAAGAATCATTAATTTAGTTAATATATAATGGACAGTTCATGAAAATATGTAAAATAATATTGTGTAAGTTTAAAAAAAGAATGAACCGTCCCTTTATGTGGATTGAAGGAGGAGCATATATGAAGGTTAGAAAAGCTATAATACTTGCGGGAGGATTTGGGACAAGATTATTACCAGCTACTAAGACCATTCCTAAGGAAATGATTAATTTAGTTGATAAGCCAGCTATACAATATTTAGTAGAAGAGTGCGTGAACTCGGGAATAGAGGAAGTGTTAATAGTTACATCTAGAAATAAAGCCTCTATTGAAGATTGGTTTGATAATTCTCCTGAATTAGAGAGGTTTCTAATTGAAAAAAACAAAACTAATCAGTTAGAAGAAATTAAAAATATTAAAAGTAAGGCTAACATATATTTTATAAGGCAGAAAGAACCATTAGGAACTGGACATGCTGTGCTATGTGGTAAAAGTTTTATAGGAGATGAGCCTTTTGCAGTTATCTTAGGTGATGATATTATTTACTCAGAAAATCCATCTATTAATCAATTAATAAATGTTTACAAAAGAAATAATTTTTCTGTATTAAGTATTAGGGAAGTTGAAGAATCAGAAGTTGATAAATATGGAATAGTTGGGTTAAATAAAATAAATGAACAGGACTTTAAAGTATCAAGCATTATAGAAAAACCTAAAATTGAGGAAGCGCCATCAAATATGGCGGTCATAGGAAGGTATATTTTAACACCTAAAATATTTAAATGCTTAGAGAATGTAGAATTTAATATTAGTGGAGAAATTGAACTTACAGAAGCTATTAAAAAGTTAATGATAGAGGAAGAAGTCCATGCTTGTAAGATTGAAGGAAAAATATATGACTTAGGAGATAAGCTAGGATATCTAAAAGCTACTACTGAATATGCACTACGACATAGTATATTAAAAAATGACTATAAAGATTATTTAATAGGGCTAATTAAAGAAATAGATCTCCATTAATTAAAGAAGAATAGGAGAATTTTTATGAATATAAAAGAGTTATTATCCAAAATAGAATATGATGTTCTAAAAGGTAGTGATAATGCAGAGATATGCGAAATTGCATATGATTCAAGAAGAATTACAAAGAAAAATTCGCTATTTGTATGTATACAAGGATTTAAAGAGGATGGACATAGATTTATAGATGACGCTATTAAAAATGGCGCCACTTCTATATTGGTTGAAGAGGAAATGGAGATAGAATCTACAGATGTAAATGTAATTAAGGTGAAAAATACAAGGAAAGTATTATCTGAAATATCAAGTATATTTTATAATGAGCCGTCAAAAGAATTAAATTTAGTTGGAATAACTGGCACTAATGGGAAGACTTCAGTATCTATTATCATCTCCAATATATTAGAAAATCTAGGTCATAAAGTTGGTACAATTGGTACTATTGATAATAGAATAGGAAATAAAATTTTAGAAGTAGAAAAGAATACTCCTACGACACCAGAATCTTTAGAACTTCAAATGCTACTTAGAAAAATGGCAGAGGAGAAAGTTCAAGATGTAATTATGGAAGTATCCTCAATGGCATTAGAATTACATAGGGTAGATAATTGCATATTTGATATAGGGGTTTTTACAAATTTAAGCCAAGACCATTTAGATGATCATAAAACCATGGAAAATTATAAAAATGCAAAACTAAAGTTATTTACTAAATGTAAGTATGCTATAGTAAATATAGATGATAATGTATCGAAGGATATAATAAATACTGCTACAGCTGAAATATTTACCTATGGAATTAATAATAATGCAGATTTAATGGCAAAGGATATAAGGCTATCAGCTGATGGAGTAAGATTTAAAATAAGTTTTAATAAGGAAGAAAAAGATGTAGTTGTTAAAATTCCAGGACTATTTAGTGTTTATAATTCTTTAGCAGCTATTGCAGTTTGTCTTCATTTAGGATTAGCAGTTGACGATATAATTTTAGCCTTACAAGATATAAAAACTATAAGGGGGAGGGCAGAAGCAATAAATACAGAAGAGGGATATACTGTAATTGTTGATTATGCACATAGTCCAGATGCATTAGAGAATATTTTAACTACTGTTAAGGGATTTGTAAAAGGTAAAGTTATTACAGTGTTTGGCTGTGGTGGTGATAGAGACAAAACCAAACGTCCTATAATGGGGGAAATAGCAGGCAAAAATTCACAATTTTGTGTAATAACATCTGATAATCCTAGAACGGAAGAACCATTACAAATTCTCTATAATATTGAAGAGGGAATAAAAGAAACTCAATGCTTATATGAAAAAATTTTAGATAGAAAAGAAGCTATACATTTTGCAATGGATAGTGCAAAACCTGGAGATGTAATTGTCGTAGCTGGAAAAGGTCATGAAACTTATCAGATTTTAAAGGATAGAACTATCAAATTTGATGATATGGAAGTAGTAAAAGAATATTTAAAAAAGAAAGTTGATGTTAAATAAAAATTTAAAGCTAGGAAATTAGATTTTAAAAATATTTTATATAAATTAATATGATAAGATGGAGAATTCATGGTATGGGAGAGTTAAAACTATTTATTAATAATAATCCAAAATTTAAAACTACAATAGAAGGTATAATAAAAGGAGAGGTTTGGGATATAGACAATAGCCCATATATAAAAGTAAGTGGAGAGAGTTTTGAAGATGGACAAAAGAATATCGAAATATACTGTGATGATGAACTTTTAATAAAAAGTATTGTTTTA